>NZ_FMDO01000044.1 GCF_900095305.1 Proteiniborus sp. DW1
TGAAGCAGCTGGTATTAAAAAGTGGGCACTGGCTGAAAAATCAGGAATTAGTCATACAGAAATTCATAGAATTGAAAATGGTGATAGAGCTAACCCATCAATCAAGAATATTAAGGCAATATGTAAAGCATTAAATATTCCCGTGGAGGAAGCTTTAAAAGCAGGAGGATATATTAGTGCTGCCACTGATATGGATTCTTATCTTGAAGAACTATTTAATGAATCTAATCCTAAAACCATTGCAGAAAAAATAAGATCTTTAAGAAAATCCAAAGGACTCAGTATTTCAGAATTAGCAAATTTATCCAATCTATCACCTCAAATAATTGAATCCATGGAGTCTGGCGATAACCTTTGTGATTATAATGATTTTGCTTCCATTACTAGAGTTTTTGGTATCCCCGCTCTACGGGTATTATCAGAAACAGAGTCTGCGGAAGATCTAGTAAATTCTACTAAGAGTAGTGGAGATGAATTGCTTGAAGGCTTATCTAAGTCTGAAGAATTAGTAAAAACACTATTTAGAGCAAAAGATGCTCCAAAAGAAACAATGGATAAAATGGCCGAATTCATTAATATCGTTTTAAAGCAAAGCGGAATATCTGATGACAACAAATAACAAAAGGAGGTGAACGTGTTGGCAGCTAAACGCATTCCAAATAAGCCCAGATATGATTACGTAAAACGCACAGCACGTAAAATTTTATTGTCAAACAATATAAATTCACTTCCGACTGATATTGATTTGATTTTTAAAGCTAACAATATCATTTTATTTTCTGAATCTGAAGCTGAACAAATTGCTATGAGCGATTTACCCCATGAATTTAAGAACAACAAAGATATTCAAGCTATTACACAAAAGAGAATTATTCAAGGAAAATCAATATATATATCTATTGTAAAAGATCGTAATAGGGTTCCGGGTAATGTTCGTTTTTCCAAAGCACATGAATTAGGACATATATTCTTGAAACACTTTGAGGAGTTCGATCTTCCGTCCTCGCTAAACATTAGTAATTCTCACGAATATTGGGTTCTAGAGCGTGAAGCTGAAATGTTTGCTGCAGAATTACTTGCCCCTACAGCAATTCTCCGCGCATGCAATTGCTTTGACAAAGAAAGTATAAAATCACTTTGTAATTTATCTGAAGAAGCTTCAGAATATGTAATATGTGATATTAGACGCGATTATCATCTCATGGAGCGTGAAAAAGCTGCACTTGAATGCCAGTTTGATGACTTCATTAGAAATAAAAAATACTTACTTCTCACATCACCTGCATTTTGTGGCAATTGTGGAGCACCATTAAAACCTGCAGATCGATACTGCATAATGTGTGGATTTAAAACGACCAATAACGTAAACATAGATAAGGTATTTTTATACCCAACAACTATTCCGTTAAAAAGCACTGGACGTGTCTACTATTGCTTGAGATGTGGAGAAATTGACTTACCCTTATCTTCAAAAATATGTAATGTCTGTTCGGCTCCATTATACAATCTTTGTACAAACTGTAACAGTAAACTATCTGGAAATGATAGATTCTGCGGTTCTTGTGGAGGGGTATCATCTTTTTTCCAAAGCCGCTTACTGGAGAGTTGGGCTGAAGTACAAAATAGTTTGAATAGCGTACACAAGAATCAAATACTCAACTATAGAAAAATTAATTTTTGGGATTATATCATAGAAAAACTATTAGACAAAAATAAACTTGATGTCCATAGGGCTTTATTTGGGTCATGTGGTTATGATGATTGCGGTAAATTGATTATTGCATTTGAATCAGAAAGTAATAATTTGATTGATAAGGATGTTATTCTTGATGAAATAAATGCTATTTGTTTGCCATATTTTGATACTACATATGACGATATAGATATTATACTTACTTAAACAGCTCAATAATAAAATTTCTGATAGGACAAGGTAGCTCCTTGTCTCTATCTCGTAGGAGGAGGGTTTTTATGATTTTTAATAGTATATTTTCTAAAAAGTATACTTCGTGGGTGGAGTTAGAGGCTGCAATTGAATCAATTGAAATTCCTAAAGAGAAAGGTACTGCTTTTGAACAGTTTGTCTTTGCCTATTTCACATATTTTAAGGATTTGTATCTTATCTCAGAGCTATATATGGAAAACTCAATTCCAATTGAATTGAGAAAAAAAGTAAAACTAGAGAAACGAGATAGTGGTGTAGACGGCTTAATAGTTAAAGAAGATGGAAAAACTGTAGCCTACCAGGCGAAATTCAGAAGCGGCCAATTATCCCCTTCTTATGATGAACTAACTTCATTTTGGGCTGAGTCTGAGCATGCCGATGAGCGATGCATTTTTGCAAACTGCTATGAGCTTCCCCAACAAGCTTACAAAAAGAAAGATCAATTTTTTGTATTAAGAAATGAATTAAGTAGCCTAGAACCAGATTTCTTCGAATGGTTGTACTCTTATGCGACAACTGGTGTAAGCGAAACACGTATTCAAAGGTATACACCTATGCCTCACCAAGTTAAAATGATATCCGATGTTCTTGAGGGATTCGCAACAGAAGAAAGAGGGAAAATGCTTGCCGCTTGTGGCACTGGTAAGACCCTTACTGCATTATGGATAAAAGAAGGTTTATTGGCAAAAAATGTACTATTTGTTGCTCCGAACCTTGCTCTCATAAAACAAACTCTTGAAGCTTGGATGCCACAGGCAAAAGCTCCATTCACCTACCTTTGTGTATGTAGTGATGCGACAGTAGCCGAGAATGCAAAACATCTAGAAAATGATGATTTCCAGGCAGATGCTTCATATATCGGTGTTCCGGTTACTACCGATCCAGAGAAAATCCTTAATTTTATAAAATTCGAATCACCGAAAGACAAGGTTATATTTTCAACATACCAATCGTTAGATGCCATAGTTGGAGCATTAGAAAAAATTGATAGATTTACTTTTGATATTGCCTTCTTCGATGAGGCTCATAGGACTGCCGGTAATAAAGATACTCAAATGTTCATTATGGGTATGAATGATGCTTTTATCCCTTCCGAAAAACGGTTATTCATGACAGCTACAGAAAGATTTGTTAATCCTCGTATAGTAGGGAGAGCACGTGAATATAATTATGAAGTCTTTTCTATGGATAACTATGAACAGTATGGCCCGACATTTACCTCACTTCCTTTCAGATCTGCTATTGAACAAGGAATAATCAGCGATTACAAAATAGTTCTTTGTTGCATGAAAGAAGGAGAACTAAAAAGTATAATTGATAATAATCTTGTTCTAAACATTGGCGATAGGGAAGTGGATTCGCAGAATCTATTCAAACAAGTTCTTCTCGCAAAAACCATGAATGATATTGGAATTAGTAAAGCTATTTCCTATCATCGCGATATTGAATCTGCAAAACGCTTTATTTCATCTGCAAATGGGACTAACTTAAACGAAGTAGTATCTGGTATTTCTGGAGATATAGTCGTTTCAGATGTATATTGTGACCATATAAATGGAAGCATGTCTGCTGGAGCTAGAAAAGCAATTTTTGACGATTTTATAACATCTCCATTTGGTGTAATTTCTAATGCTAGATGTCTCACAGAAGGTGTTGATGTACCGATAATTGATGCTGTATACTTTGCTGACCCCAAAAACTCAGTTATCGATATTATTCAAGCTGTGGGGCGTTCATTAAGAAAAGTAAAAGATAACCCAGACAAAATTTCGTATATAATAATTCCGGTTATTATCGCTGATGAGGTTTCTAGTTTTGAAGATATTGATCCCGAGAATTTCAGCACACTGCATACTGTTGTACAAGCATTAAGAGACCAAGATCGAATTCTTGCAGACTATATTGACAAACTAAATCTAAAACTAGCAACAGGCGAGAGGCCTAGGGGTGAAGACGATGGCGACTCCCCAATAATCATAGAGGCAACAGAGCAACTAGGAATTGACGATATAGCTGGGAAAATTCTCTTACGAGTTGCTGAAGTAAATAGAGACCCAGCAAATATATCCCGGGAATTTATTTTTGAACCTAAGTCTCGTACATCAGGAGTAGAAAGAGGAGATTTTACTACTATCGGAGACTATAATCTTGAATCATATTGGAAATCATGTGTAATAGCTACTTTGCAAAAATATGAATCTTTTGATGTAGGGCTTCCACGTACTGCTATAGCGATTGATCATAACAATGTTTCACATGCTGTGAAGATCGGTGCTATAATCGAAAAAGAACGTAAATTCTATGTAACTGATATTGGCCGTAAGTTATTTGCATGTTCTTCTTTTGAAGAAGCTGCACCGATATTTGAAGAACAATTATTAAAGTTTAACAAATTAGCGGCAATCACTAGGTTTCCACATTTTCCGTACCGTTATGCTTTAAGGGTATTAGCACAAGTAGGTAAAATATCGAAATTTGAATTTGCCTATGCATTATTTATAGCTAAAAATATTGGAGTGCGCGGGGTTAGTGAAGCCTGTGAAAGGATATCATACCTTAGAGATACTTATCCTCGTATTGAAAGTTTAAGTGAAGCTAACAAAGAAATAGTTTTGGCTGCTCTTAACGAAAAGTTCGATACAACACTTAAGCTCATTGACATTTGGTCATCTAGAACAACCCTTTACAACCAGTTTAATTACCTTAAGAAGCACCTTGCAATATGGCCCGGAGTAACTATCTCAGGAACTCCAGAAATAACGCTTGCCCCTAATGGAGCGGATAAAATTAAAGAGCTTCTGGAAAAAACAAACGAGATAGAAACATGCCCTATGGATAAGCTTATAACGAACTTTATTACTTTCAAAAGTTGGCTTTAAACAAACTGCCGCAGATGATTTTCTCACCTGCGGCAGTTTGTTATTCTTTCACCAATTCTACTATGCTCTCCCTTAATACATTTTTTAAATAAGGAAAACGCTGCAATTGTTGAGCCGATGTTCGGCACTTTCTGCATTCTATGATACTTTCCACTCGAAATCCAACTTGCTCAGATAAATAAGCTAACAACAAATCCGTTGGAACTATAACACCAACATAAGCAGATTGATCAATAACTATATATGTTTTTTTGCCTTTTTCAAGGCAAAGACCGCACTGCCTAATTATTTCCTGCATGTCAGAAAAATACCCCTTAATCATATTAGGAACCTTTCTGGTTCGCGAGTCCCTTTTTCCAGTCTCTGCTTCTTTTATAGGAATCGCCTTTTCAATTTCTTCTGCGATAATATTTATATATTTATCTGACTCTTTTTGCTCTTTTACACCAACAAATGACCTTACCGCTTGCTTTCTAAAATCGTTAATCCCTTGAATATTAGTAGCAAAATCGCCAAAAACAAGTTCTAATTTATATGATTCGAAATAATCAAATGAATTCGGGTATGGTGGTGAAAAAATAATTGTCCCGGCCTTTAAATTCTTTGATTCGTAATTCTGTTTAAATATTTGATATAAGTTTTTAGCACTATCAGCAATACATTCTCCTTTGCCTTTTAAATTACTTGATGTAGATTCTAAATCGTTCAGAATTTCAATTGCTTTATTAATAAAAACATCTCTTACATCTGAGACCTTTGTGTTAACTGTTTTTAAACCATTACCATCTCTCCGACGGTTAGAAGAACTCTCAATAATACAAAGGAAAGCAGTTTTCAAAATCAATTGCACTCTCGTGTCACCTATGTTGTCTATATAATCTTTCAAACTGCAAAGCGTCTCAAAATTTCTTTGAGTGAAATACTTTTTTATGTCATCATATTTATTTGTCCTAGATGTTTTAAATTCTGGTAAATCCCTCACTAAACTTTTACATAATTGCAACTCATTTTGCGTGTATTGCTGCATTTTAACATTAGCTATAAACGCTGATAATGGATTTACGTCTATGCCAAATCCATAGTATCCATTAAGAACAGCAACCACAGGAGTTGTTCCAGATCCACTGAATGGATCAATTATTACTTCACCTTTAGCAGCACCAGAATCTCTAATTAACTCCTTTATTAAATTACCTGAAAACCCTTCTCGATAGCGAAACCATTGATGAAATGGTACGTCAGCGTTCTCGGAAAAATTTACAGAATTACTATATTTATATGATAAGTCTTTAATTTCATATCGACACTCTAATTGTAAAATAAACTGCTGTAATTCTTTACTTTCATATATCTGCCTTTCATTAAGAAGTTCTTTCATAGCATTACTGCTCCTTTTTGACCCATTTTTCATTAATGTAATTTAGCTTTTTCTTTAACAAATTATCTACATAGTCATCGGAATATGTTTCAACTTTAAGCATTTCCTCCTCGTTGTCAATATGTTCTACAATATATGCCATAAGCACGCAGACAAGCTTGGAGAATATTTTTTGATACAGCTCAGTGGTAGAATACCTTTTGCGTTTCTTATATAGCTGTTCAATCTGCATATCAATATTTTTCTCAATTACCTGCTGCAACGTATACCCATTAAGAACTGAAATTGCAGGGTTCTTTCCTTTAACAAACGAATATATGAAATCACCATGGATATTTCCTGCGTATCTTAAATGCGCAGTATTTTTATAAGATTTAATAAAATCTTGGAAGATTACTCCATCATCCGGAAGATAAAAGCCAGCCCTTGCAACAGCCTTCATCATTGCAATCCAAACCTTAATATTCTTATTGTTGAATGTAAAGACCATATAACCGCCGTCTTTCAAAACTCTATTACACTCTGCGTAGATTTTATATAGTAACTCCTCATAATCCGTTTCAGTCTTGGCCCCTGATACTTTTACCTTTCTATTGACAACTGCTTCTTCATCCTTAAAAATATAAGCATTTAATCCACTAAAGGATTCGTACCATGCATTCCAAACAGCTGATAATTCAGCATATTGTACGTTACTCCCATAAGGCGGGTCTGTTATTACTACATCGATAGATTTATCGGGTATTGGAAGATCACTTGAACTTCTGTTTAATACTAGATAGCCACCTTTTTTTCGTAATTCATCGAAAGAATGCGCCTCTTTACACCCTTCAGGTAAATTCTGCTTTGAATATTTAACTCCAGCAAGTATACTTTTTGCTCTTTTGAAAATGATATCTACAACGTTGGTTTCTACATATTGATTCGGAAGCCAATATGCGTGTTTGTCCATTGAAGTAGGGTTACCGTTTTCCCAATTATCTGTAACCCTTGTCATATTATTTGTATACCTCAATGCTGAGCTAAATAGAAAATATAGCATCTCAAATATATCCTTTGGTAATTCTGATTTTTTAGAAATAATATCGTTAAAAATAGAACAGTTTATAGCATAGTTTCTATCTGTAAAAAGATCCTTATATTCAGTAACACCTCGTTCTTTTAGCTTATCTTCATGTTGTCTATCCCAATCCATGGGTATCTCAAAATTAGGACTATATTTTAGCTTATTTACTGTATCTAATAACTCGTTATAATTGCAAATTTGCGTTTTTGAATCTATTGCCCTTGTTTTGATTTCATTGGTTGCATTCGATCTATAGCGCACACGTATCGGAAGACTACCATTTGGTATACCTTCAATCCTTCTAACTCCACTGTGACCCTCGCAAGATTTATTCGAACACTGATAAATGCCATTCTTTATTTTATTATCTTCTGTTAGAACTATTTCTTGACCACAATGAGGGCAAAGAACAATATACACCCATTCAGTCCATTCACAAATGCCACTATCATCACCAAAGTCAACAAAATACCATCTTTCATATTTCTCCCGAATCTGGCTACAGAAGTCTTCGTAAACTTTCTTTAATAGATCAATATCCCCATTGAACATCTGCATCCTTGTGATAAAAGTTGCTAATGGATTTATATCTACACCTATTACTTTTCTCTCTAAAGACGCCCCTTCAAAAACTGTTACTCCACCACCACAAAAGCAATCCAATATAATATCATTCTTATTTGAATAATGTCTAATTAAATTATTAAAAACATTATAAGGTCTTCTGGCAAAGTATTTATGCATTCTATATTGAGGAGTATGTCCTTTAGCTTCAATTGATTTCTTTATTGGTTTTACCTTTTTCATGATGTTCTTCCTTTCCCTCGTCCATTTTCTTTGCCCGAATTTCTTCTAATAAATCTTCCCTTTCCAGTAAGTAATCATATATGTCGACTGGAATTTCCCTCCGCTCACTAGCAGCTAAGTCAAAAAACTCAACCTTTTCTTCTTCACTTAACTGCAGTGCTTCTGCCAACGCATATTGAGTTTTCTTATCTGGAGGATTCTTTTTCTTTTTTATAATTTCACCAAGATAAACAGCCGAAATATTAGCTAAAGAAGCAAGCTTACTGTTAGTAAGATTTATAGCATCTCGTTTACTTACTAAAAATGAACTGAATGATTTATATTTCACCGATTAACCCCCATTCTATAATCTTTATGCTTTATGCTTTATGCATTTAGCTAATTGCTTATTATAACATTTTTTCTGCAAAAACGCAATGAGTTTCTTCGATTCCTGATATCTATCCTGTCTCCTCAACCCCTACAAAAATAAGCGTTATCTAACCTGTCAACTCAACCCTATCACTTTCAGGGCAGTGGATATGTTACCGCAAACAATAAAAATAAGGGTTTCCTGACATTATCACCTCTGGCAAAGTAGCCGAGAGAAAAGCTCAATGTCTGGAAACCCTTTATTTACAGGCATTTGCAATTCTTCTATTTCTCAACCCTTGACATCAATACCACACACTCAACGTGCACCGTATGAGGAAACATATCAACTGGCTGACATTCCAATACCTTGAATCCATTTTCACTTAGCATTTTTAAATCTCTAGCCAGTGTTGATGGATTGCAGGATATGTATATCACTTTTTCTGGTTTCATTTTAGTAATTGTTTCAATGACTTTAGGTTCACATCCTTTTCTTGGAGGATCTACCACTACTACATCTGCTTTTATTCCTTTCTCATATAGCTTAGGAAATATGTCCTCAGCATTACCACAGTGAAATTCTACGTTCCCTATTCCATTGATTCTTGCATTTTCTTTTGCATCCTTGACAGCTTGACTTACTGACTCAATTCCATATACTTTTTTGGCTTTCTTAGCTAAGAAAAGGGATATGGTTCCTATTCCACAATATATATCAAAAACTACTTCGTCTCCTTTTAAGTCTGCATATTCTAATGCTTTGTTATACAGTACTTCCGTCTGAATAGGGTTTACTTGAAAAAAAGATTCTGCTGATATATTAAACTTCAACTCTCCTATATAATCTACTATCTTATCTTTTCCATAAATCACATATGACTTGGTTCCCATGACTAGATTCGTTTTTTTAGTGTTTATGTTTTGTATTACACTTCTAAGCTCTGGTATCTTATTCTTTAACATTTTAACCAGTTCACTTGAATAGGGTAGTATGTTTCCATTAGTAACTAGAACAACCATAGTATCTCTTGTTTTAAAGGAATTCTTCACTATTATATGTCTTAAAAGGCCGTTGCCAGCTCTGTTATCATATGGTTCTATTTTAAACTCATCAATGTATTCTCTTATGACTTCTATTACTTTATCTACTACATCATGCTGAATATTGCAGGTATGCAAGTTTACAATATTATGGCTTCCCTTTTTATAAAAACCAATAATTGCTTCACCATTCTCTATGCCTACTGGTATTTGAACCTTATTTCTATATCTATTTGGATTATCCATTCCTATGATATGATGAATAACTACATCATCTAGCCCACCTATTTTCCTTAAATCATTCTTTACTTTGTTTGTCTTGAATTCTAATTGCATCTTATAGTCTAAGCCTTGAAGTGGGCATCCACCACAATACTCGGAAATGTCACACTTGCTATCCACTCTATATTTAGAAGGCACTATTATTTTAATGGTTTTTCCCAGGGAATATTTCTTTTTTATTTCTGTAATTTTAACAGCTACCTTATCTCCTATTAATCCACCTTCGGTAAATATTGTATATCCTTCAAGCTTAATTACGCCTTTGCCTTCATGGCTTATATCTATTATTTCTCCTTCAATTATATCATTCTTGTTAACTGGAATCTCCATTTAATCTCTCCTTAAATAATATATACATCTGTAAGTCTTCCATCAAAAACACTGTCTTATTTTATTCCTAATATATAAATATTAAGGGAATATATTATATTTTGCAACATTTTGACTTGTTTTATATGTTTATATATACCTAATTTTAGTATAAAATGATATTATAGACATAGAACATGAACGAGGGGAGGAAATATTGTGTTAAAGGCTATTGGCAATCTACTCTTAATACTGCTTATATGCGTTGGGGCTTCTGGCATTTCCATATTTTATAGTCCTGTTTTAGAACAAAGTATATCATTAGATGATAATAGCGAAGAATTAGTTTTAATGGCTTCAAGTGATGTAGATGAAGCACTTTTAAATCCAAGTAGTATTTATATAAAATACAAAACAAATAAAAATGTACTATTAAACTTTAATGAAGACTTTCAGTTCATTGCAAAAATTTATAAGGGAAATAAGATATATAAAACTCACGACATTCATCATAATGGACCAGCTCAAATAGAATTTACCAAGGATACCCCCTACACTGTAGAAATTGATATTTCCAAGAGCAATTTAGATTTACCTAATGGAGAGTATAAAATTGAAATCATACCTAATGTATTAGACAACTCTCTTAACGTAGAATCTCTTACATTAGATGTAAAGTATCTAAGCGACGTTCCCTACATACCTGCCATAAGCACCATTCCTGATGGAAAAATGGCTCTAAACCTATACTTTATAGATAATAATAGTTCTGTTAGGCAGCTAATTGGCGTTACAAGGTTTATTGATAGTAATAGTAGACCATTAGTTTCTATTGTAGACGAACTAAGAAAAGGACCAACTTTTGAATCAGGTCTTAATATGAACCCAATTGTTGGAAAATATAATTATGTAACTATTAAGGGTACTACGGCATATGTCGACTTGCCATCAAAAGAAAGCATCTATACAGAAGAAAGTGTAAGAAGTGAGGCTGCTATGAATGCTTTCATAAAATCTCTTGGCAGTTATCCTGGAGTTGACAACATTAGATTTCTAGTAGATTATAATAGAGCTAGTACTTTTTTTAATAATCAGGATGTAACTATATCTTATTCTATAAGCAGTGTAAATAAAGCATTTCTAGCTTTTGATTCTCCTAACAGGTACTTCTTAGTTGAATGTGATGTAGATGATATCACTGAAGAAACACCAATTAAAGATAAAGTAGATATGATTTTTAAATCCTTGCAAAATAGCAAATTTGATTATCTATCATCTACAATACCATCAGAAGTAGAACTTTTAAACTCAAGATTGGAAAATGATGTTTTAACTGTCAATTTCAACTCAAAGTTTTTAGATGCATATAATGACAACAATAATCTAAATAGAATGATGCTTGATTCTATTTTGTTCTCACTAACCAGCCTAAAAGAAGTCAATAAGATTAAAATTCAAGTAGATGGAGAGTCAATAAATAGCTTTGCTGGGGTTGATTTGTCTTCTGAAATAGTAAGACCCCTATTCTTAAACCCAGAAAATTAATGGGCAGTGGATAATTAAAGCTACTAGTTTATGATTCTAGTAGCTTTTTTTCCTTCCTATTTTACTACTGCTCTGACTTGGTTTACTAAATCTCTAACTCTATTTTCAATGATTTCTAAGTCCTTATCTCTTGGATTTCCTTTAAACTCTACTGGCTCTAAGAAGTCCCATTTCATACAGTACTTACACATAATTTCATCCAGCTCTTTTTGTGCTCCACCTGACCAGCCGTAGGAGCCTAGCCTAAAGGCTTTCCTGCCTAACACCTTCTTCTTCCCTAACTCTTCTAGAATTGCAGCCATTGGAGGGAACATCTTATATTCATAGGTAGGCATAGCAAGAATTATTCCTGTTGAAGTCCAAGCAGATGCTAGAATTGTTCCCCATGATGTCTCTGGAACACGGTGTACATGGAACTCTATTTTCTCCTGTTCTAACACTTTAATCACATGTTGTATTGCCTTTTCCGTCATTCCATACATTGAACCCCATATTATCGTTATTTCTTCTTTTGCTGGTCCTTTCTGATATGAAGAATATCTTAAATAGTCTTCAACTATTTTTTTAGGATTCTTTCTCCATACTATTCCATGTCCAGGTGCTATAATTTTAATAGGCAAGACTGAACACTTTTCAATTGCCTTTTTAACTGGCAATGAGAATGCAGCAACAATATTTGAGTAGTATCTTACAGCTTCTTTTTCATAAAAATCAATCTCATCATCTGTAAGCATATCATCATAATTTGAATCCGTAGCTTTTCCAAAGGAACCAAAGGCATCACAGGAAAATAAAGTTCCTGTTAAAGTATCAAAGGTTACAATTGTGTCAGGCCAATGTACATTAGGTATTTCATAAAACTCTAGGATATGGTTTTCCCCTAAATCTAGAGTATCACCATCCTTGACACATATAACATTTTCAGAATGCTCATAAAATGCTTCTAAAAGTTCTGCTGATTTCTGGCTACACAATACCTTAAAATTTGGATTTATTTTCTTAAAATCTTCTATCCATCCTGAATGATCTGGTTCCATGTGGTTTATTATAAGGTATTCTATAGATTCAGGCGCAATATCTAGCTTATCTAGCAAAGCAAATAAGCTTTCTGGTACACCATCCCAACCACAAACTCCATCAACAATCGCTGTCTTTTCTCCTTTAATTATATAAGAGTTAAGTGCAACTCCATTTGGTATTTCCCATAATCCCTCAAATAATATATTGTCTACATTTACTGAAAGCTGATAGATACCCTCAGCAACTCTTGTAACATTCAAATTTCCCCCTCCTAACATCAATACGCTTATTATAGATGCTAACATAATTACTTTAAATTTAACTAAGTAATTATTTCTATCTATAATTATATATTACTCAATATCTTAATAATAACAATATTTTCACAAATTCTCTAGTACATTTTTCTTTTACCCCTGATGTGCTTTATTAATCATAAATAGTTAGCAAGTAGACCATATATATACTTGAATCGGTACGCTTCGCATACCGATTCAAATATCTGATTAATAACTTTCTAAACTTATTTTCTTAATTATTTATTGTCCAATATAATATTCTAGATTTAATAAGATCAAATAAATACAATATAATTACGAGAACCATAGCCATAAATAAAAAGCCTACAGCAACTAAATCAAAACGTCCAAAATCCGAATAATACTGTATGAAATACCCCATACCTGAAGTGGCTCCAAACATTTCAGCTACAGCAAGTAACGTAAATGAAAACTTAAGAGCTATAGTGCAGCCTGCTAAAATAGAAGGTGAGGCTGCAGGCAGAATAATTCTAAATAGCCTTTCAGCTTTAGTTATCTCAAGAGTTGAAGCATTTTCAAGGTACCTCTTATCAATTGTCATAACTGCAGATATTGTAGTCCCTAAAATAATCCAAAAACAACCTAAAAATATGATAAACATTGATGCTGCCCTAAAAGAAGGTAAAATATTTATTGCATATGGTGTAAGTAGAGTTACAGGAATAGCACTAAAAGCATTAATAAATGGAGTTAAATTTTTTCGTGCAAGATTCCTAGTGCCTAAAAATGCTCCAAGGGATATCCCTACAACAAGTGCCAATAAAAAAGAAATAACTAATAAGGACATTGAACTTTTAAATCCCTCTATGAGCTGTGGTAAATATTCTTTGAAAAGTGGTGGTATAGTTGTTATGCTTTTAAATAGAAAAGGATCTAAAACTCCAAACACATCCGTAAGCAATACATATGTTATAATAATTCCAATAAAAATAATTATAATACCAAGTCTCTTTTTAATAAAATTGATTATCTTCATTTTACAAAACTCCTTACTATAACTGTTTTTGTATTAACTTAAGGTAAGATACTTTTATAATTTTACATTATAGATTATGGAGATGGTCTGTTATATTATAATTTACTACGTTTAGGAAACCCTAGTTATTTGCTTTAAACTGCTCCATCTTATCTTTAAAAAATTGGCTATCAGGATAATCTTTTATAAGGGATTCTAGAGCTCTTTTATAGATTTCAGTATTCAAATGATTATCTAAGTCAATTTCTCCCACTTTTAAATATCCAAAATTGGCCATTTTGTTCCACATTATCTTAACACTATTTGAGTATGGGTCAGTATCATATTTCATATGTGGGCTTAATACAAAACTATCAGCAGTTTCTTTTTCAATATCTAGATTTTCAACTACTAAATCTGAAACCTCTTGCATATTATCTTGCATATATTCTTCTGCTCTCAAATATGAACGCAATAGTCTGTAAAGAGTTTCTTCATTCTCAGCAACGTAAGAATTTGTTGCAAGCATACGGCAACATGAATGATCATTCCATAGTTCATCTGGCCACATTTTAACTTCAAGTCCTAATTCTCTTGCCTGAATCTGATACCCAGTTGCTGTTGCCCCAAAATCAACTTCACCTTTTGATATAGCTTGTAATACATCTGTGTTTTTCTTATATTCTATAAACTCTATCATATCAGGATCATCTGGCTCTCCTATAACTGTTGTGCCTCCATAGGTAAACGAATATCCAGCATCATATAAAATCCCCTTTAATACTATGTCAGGTGTTCCTCCTCTAGTAATACCTATTCTCTTGCCTTTAAAACTAGATAAATCTTTGTATTCCATTTCTGGTTTCCCGTATACAGGTGTTTCCCCTATTATCATATAGCCTGCAAACATGTTAAAATCTTGTCCATTTGCAATCTGAGTCAAAGGTCCCCCTGTACCGTATGTTGATAGAACATCTACTTGACCAGCTGTAAGTGCTGAAGCAGCATCAGAAAGATTTGAAAGCCAAACCATCTCTACCTCTATACCTTCTTCAGCATTAAAACCATGTTTTTCAGCTATAAATTGAAATACTTGTCCAGAAGTAGGCTGTGCTGCTACTCGAACTTTTAAGACATCAGTGTTATTAGATGCAGGAGAATTATTAGAAGTATTATTAGGCGCAGTACCAGTGGTATTGTTGCTACCACATGCAGTAAGAACCAAAATTAAAGAAAAAGCAAGTATCATCATACGTATTGTTTTAGCAAATTTCATAATAGATTCCTCCAATATTTTAAATTAATAATACAACATATTTATAACCACCATATAAAATGGTATATCAAATTTCCCTGATATATTTGTTCATAGCATTTTTATTAAGTTATTCCTTTGTAGCCCTTATTTCAGCATCCTCATGTATGAGCTTGATAAGATAGTTTCTTAAATCTATAATTTCAGGTTCACGGTGCAAATTACTCCTTGTTGGCTTAATCTTGCCTTCGAAGGAATGTGAATACATAATGTTTGCTGGTGATTGACTTAAAACTGATATATGTGTAGCTAGTAGAAGCGCCTCATCAACTTCATGAGTTACAAAAAATATAGTTTTCCTATTTTCTTTCTCTTGCTGCCATAGACGCAAAATCAAATCCTGAAGCTTAGCTTTCGTAACAGCATCTAGTGAACCGAAAGGTTCATCCATTAAAAGTATGGGAGGGTCAATTGCGAATGCTCTAGCTATACCACAGCGCTGTTTTTGACCACCAGAAAGCTCTCCAGGCAACTTATTATATAAGGATTCATCCATATCAACATTTTTCATCCAATATAAAGCTCTTTCTTTTTGTTCAGCCTTATTCATTTCAGGGAAACGATGTTTAATAGCAATTGTAATATTTTCTCCTGTAGTCATCCACGGAAAAAGACCATAATCTTGAAATACAACACCTCTTTGAAGACTTGGACCTTGTATGGGGCTTCCATCAATAAGTATTTGTCCTCTAGTAGGCTTTTCGAGACCCGCCAACAACCTTAATAGTGTACTTTTCCCACATCCTGATTGTCCTAAGAGACAAACAAAATCACCTTTTTTAACTTCCATATTAATATCACCTAAAACCATCCCTTGTTTGTCATTATAGGAAAAGCCTAGGTTTTTTATTGATACATCTAGCATCCAAATTATCCTTTCTATTTTTTTAATTTTAATCATCCAATTTTAAATAATCAAAGTCTGTGAAACATATTTAATAATATTCTCCACAATATTTATTTTTCAGAAACACATAGTCCTTTAGGAAGCTCACCTATTTTGGCATCTCTACCATATTTCCTTGCTGCATAAATAAAGGCATCTAAATTTTCTTTTGGTGTTCCTATTGGTACTTGGCATCCAGTAGCTAATATATAACCTTTTGGTGAAGTAGCCCCCTTCCTAATGCAATCTTTTACACTCTCTATTACATCATCAATGGTGCCTTGTCTCAAAACTTCTACTGGCGGAACATTTCCAAGTATAGGGAATGTGTCTCCTAATACTTCACATACTTCTCCAAGATCTTCACAATCATCTACACTAAATGATGAAATTTCAAGTTCTTTTAAATCTTCCCAGATTCCTTTCGTATGACCGCAAATATGTAAAGAAGGTTTTAATCCTGTAATTTCCTTAAGTCCTTTTACAAGTCTCTTTAGCTCTGGAAATGCAAATTCTTCAAATTGACTTCTGCTTATTATATCTGTGCATGCAACAGGGTCTGATATAGAAGCAGTTGCTGCTCCAAATTCCTTTGTGAATACTTCAACCCATCTTAAAGAATTATCTACACCTAGAGCAATTAACTCTTTTAACTTCTCTGGATTTTTTCTCGTATCTCTAAGAACTTTTTCAATCGGTCTAATTGCAATTGCAGTAGACAAGGGACCTACTACACCTGTACTCAATTGCATATCAGGAAACCTCTTCCTAAGCTTATCTGCTTGTTCCAACATTGGAGTTAAAATTTTATTATTATATGGATCTGGATCTATCATTTTGTCCCAATCTTCATAATCCTGTAGTATAAACTCTTCAATATTATCAATCCCATGCTCCGGATAGTGAAGAGTTGAACCCATAGCTGCACCCATAGATCTTAAACTCAATCTTACATTAACTCCTTCAATACCAAGCTCCTCCCTAGCTCTTTCAATTATCTCTGCATATATATCAAAATCTGCATTCATCTGACTAGTCGTATATCCATGGATTTCAGCTAAAGCAAAATAAACTAAATGTAAACTGTAGGGCATATGGTCTACTCTTTCTCCTGCAAAGTACTTTTTGACTCTTTCCCCTGGACTCATTTCAGACTTTATATTTTTCATTTCTTCTTTTAATTCCTTATAATCCATATTATCTCTCCTCGCTTATCTCCATTTTACGCGCCGAAGTTAATCCTTTCCTTTGCAAAGTACTACTAAAGAAATAAAGTTATGTATTGATATATTAGCCTTGTTTCCTATTTTTGGGATTTCCCTTCTTTAAATCTAACAAAATCGATGGAATTTGATAATAAATTATCATTGACAGCCAGGTTAATTATATATTCATCCCTTTTTATTGTCTAATTAAATTTTCCAATAGTTAATAAATTATTATTGAAAAAGTTTATGAAAACGTTTTCATGAGTAAGGTTTTGCTTTAAGTTTAGATTCAAATAATAAGTTCTACTGTATTAAATTGATATAGAAAATTTTCGGTTTAAAGTTATTTCAGTCTCTTCTTCATTGAATCTACTTTCATATAAAATTGTATATAGCTTGTTATATTATTTGTATTAGTGACACATACATATGAATTAGTTTCTCTAAAGATCTAAGGCTAT
This sequence comes from Proteiniborus sp. DW1, assembly GCF_900095305.1. Lineage (NCBI taxonomy): Bacteria > Bacillati > Bacillota > Clostridia > Eubacteriales > Proteiniborus > Proteiniborus sp. DW1. The sequence goes on from NZ_FMDO01000044.1 coordinate 17,772, forward strand.
ATAAAATAAAAGTCTCCATTGAGCAAAATAAATAAAGCTTTTCTTGAAACTCATTGACAAAAAATTTTTGATTATAGAAATTATGAGGTGATTTTTTATTAGATGCAAAAAAAAGACACGCCTTTAGCGTGCCAAGACTAGAACCAGTATACCCCATATTATTTTAATCATAGTATTTATTATTAACACTTATATACTAATTTATACATAATTATCCTAAAATATTCACAACTTTCTTCAACATCTTCCTTATTGGTAAATCATAAGGACACCTAGTCTCACATTGACCACATTCTATACAGTCACTTGCTTTATTAGTAAAGCTTGTGTACCTTTCCTTTGCCCAGTCCTTGAGATTATATCTTGAATAGTATCCTTCCATTAAAAATTGAACAGGTATATCAATTCCCTGTGGACATGGCGCACAGTAGCCGCATCTTCTACAGAACTCTGTCCCTAAGTCTTTAGCTTCTGCTAAAATAATTTCTCTTTCAGCATCACTTAGTCTTTTGTACTCATTCCCAACTTTAGCATTTTCTTTAATTTGCTCTATACTATCCATTCCTGGTATTGCAGAAGATATATTTGAATTTTCCAGTACAAATCTTAATGAAAGCGCTGCATTAATAATTGCTCCTCCTGCTAAAGGCTTCATCACTATTACGCCCATTCCTAATTTATTTGCTCTTTCAAATAACTCTTCTGCTTGTCTTTCTACTGGATTGTAAGGAAATTGAATAGTTTCAAAATAACCTGATTCAATTGCTTTTTCAAGTATATTTAAATCATGACTAGTTATACCTATATGCTTTATCTTACCCTCAGCTTTTGACTCTTCAAGTGCCTTTAATGCCCCATCTTCACCTATTATGTTATCATACTCTGCTTCTGTTCTGACATTGTGTAATTGGTACAGGTCTATGCATTTAGTTTTCAGGTTATTTAAACTTGTTTCAATTTCATTTTTCATACCTTCATAGTCTCTAGCCATTGACTTAGTTGCTAATACAAACTTATCTCTTCCAACTTTCTCCAATCCATATCCAATTAATTCTTCACTTACTGTATAGCCTCTAGCTGTATCTATAAAATTGATTCCTTGAATACTTAATTCCTTTATTAAATCTATAGCTTTTTCTTTATCTAATTTTTGTATAGGAATACCTCCAAAGCCAATTACTGATACTTCTAAACCTGTTTTTCCTAAAAATCTTTTTTCCACTGTTTCTCCCCCTTAGAAATATACGAATTTTATTCAATACTTTGATTTAATAAATTCCATACCTGTGGCATTTTCTTTTTAAAATTCACAGGCTTAAGTTCCTTATTAACAAAGGCATGCTTTGTATACCCTTCAGCTAGTAAAACATTGTCAGATTTTCTTATTATTTCGTATCTGAATTCAAGTCTAACACCTTTTAAGGAAGTGAGTCTGGTTTGAATAATTAGCTCATCATCATATTTTGCTGATTGCATGTATTTACAACCAACATCTATTACTGGAAGTAAAATATTCTCTGCTTCCAAATCTTTATAGTCCATATTAAGCTGCCTGAAAAATTCTGTTCTTCCAATTTCAAACCAAGTAAAATAATTTGCGTGATATATGACTCCCATTTGGTCAGTCTCTGCGTATCTTGTTCGAATAATTGTTTTACCAATCATATTATTTTTCCTCCAAAGTTTGATTCAATTCCTTAGAATATTATATCAATTCAACCCAAAAAATAAAAGTCAGGCGTCCTTGAACGCCCTTAAAATACTTGCTTTATACTATAATACTGTTGTTTCTCCTCTATATACTAATCCTCTTATACTATCTACTGTAATAACTTCCCCATCCTTTAATATTTTTGTTGCATCAGTTGCTCCTACAATTACTGGCTTCCCAATATTTAACCCTACTATTGCAGCATGTGAAGTAAGTCCTCCATGCTCTGTAATAATAGCACTAGCTCTCTCCATATAGGAAACCATGTCTCTATCTGTGCCAATTGATACAATTATATTGCCATCGACAAATTTATTTTCTAAATCCTTTAAATTATTTGCTATACATACCTGACCTGTTGCTGAACTGTTTCCTATTCCTGTTCCCTTCACTAGAATCTCCCCTACTATATGAACTTTTATTAAGTTAGTACTACCAGCTACTCCAACTGGTATTCCAGCAGTGATTACTATTAAATCTCCTTGTTTTATATAGCCTTTTTTTATAGCACTTTTTACTGAAGAATCAATCAATTCATCTGTTGAATCTACTCCCTTAGCATATATTGCATATACTCCCCATACAAGCATAAGCTTCCTCATAACATCTTTTCTTGGAGTCACAGCTACAATAGGTGAACAAGGTCTAAACTTAGAGACTGCCCTGGCAGTATATCCTGATGAAGTAGCTGTTACAATTGCTGCTGCGCCTAAATCTTCAGCAGTAGCACAAGTAGCATGACTAATTGCATTAGTAACTGTTATATTCTTTCCTATTGACTTATTACGTAGCAATTCATTATAATCTAGAGAATGCTCTGTTCTAAGTGCTATATTAGCCATGGTCTTCACAGCTTCAACAGGATATTTTCCTGCTGCTGTTTCTCCTGAAAGCATAATAGCATCTGTACCATCAAAAATTGCATTTGCAACATCAGTGACCTCAGCCCTTGTAGGTCTTGGATTTCTCATCATAGAATCAAGCATCTGGGTAGCTGTTATAACTGGTTTTCCTGCTTCATTACATTTATTAATTATGCTTTTCTGAACAAGGGGTATATCTTCAGTAGGAATCTCAACTCCAAGGTCCCCTCTTGCAACCATAATCCCATCTGAAACCTGAATGATTTCTTCAATATTATCTACGCCTTCTTGGTTCTCTATTTTTGATATTATTTGGATATCATTAGCTCTATGTTCCTCAAGAATTTTTCTTATTTCTATAACATCTGATGCTTTTCTAATAAAAGATGCAGCAATAAAATCTATGTCATTTTCTATACCAAATAAAATATCTTCTATATCTTTCTGTGTTATTGCTGGTAGATTTATTTTAATTCCTGGTACGTTCACACCTTTGTGATTCTTCACTGGTCCTGGATTGATTACTGTACATTTTATATCAGTTTCATTAGTTATTTCTAATACCTTAAGTTCAATAAGTCCATCATCTATTAATATACTATCTCCAACATTAACATCCTTAGGTAAACCCCTATATGTAACACTACAAATACTACTATTTCCCAAAATATCTCTAGTAGTAATAATAAATTCTTGACCTTCAACAAGCTCAGCTATACCATTTTCAAAGTTTCCTGTTCTAATTTCAGGTCCTTTAGTGTCTAGCATAATGGCTACTGGTACATCTAACCTTTCTCTAACTGCCTTAATAGTATCAATTCGTTTTTTGTGCTCCTCATGTGTACCGTGAGAAAAATTCAATCTAGCTACATTTAGACCATTTAGAACTAATTTTTCAAATACTTGTTCGTTCTCAGAAGCGGGTCCTATTGTACATACAATTTTTGTTTTTTTCATGTAATCTTCACCCCTATATGGATAGAATTTTTGTCAAATTATAAGTCTCTGAATCAAAATCTCTTTTTACTGAAAGAGCATCATCTATATCCATATCAAATATTTGATTGCCCTTAATTCCTAGAACTCTTGAAGTCTTACCCTCTATAAGAAGCTGAACTGCCCTTGCTCCCATTTTACTTGCAATTATTCTGTCAAATGCTGTAGGACTTCCTCCTCTTTGTAGATGTCCTAGTATAGTAACCCTAGTATCTATGCCAGTGTATTTCTGAATTTCATCTCCTAATTCATATGCATTACCTACACCCTCTGCAAGTAAAATTATGCTATGTAATTTTCCTCTGTTTTTTCCTTGTATAAGTCTTTTACAAACATCCTCTATATCAAATCCTTCCTCAGGGACTATTATACTCTCAGCGCCTCCTGCTAATCCTGCATTTAATGCTATATTTCCAGAATGTCTACCCATTACTTCGATAATATTTGCCCTACCATGAGAAGTAGATGTGTCTCTAATTTTACTTATAGCATCTATTACAGTATTTATGGCAGTATCAAAACCTATAGTAAAATCTGTATATCCTAAGTCATTATCAATAGTTCCTGGTATGCCTATAGTGGGAAATCCTAGTTTATTAAGCTCTCTAGCTCCTTTTATTGAACCATCGCCGCCTATGACTATTAATCCATCTATTTTAAATACCTTCAAAACAGTCATAGCCTTCTCTCTTCCTGCCTCAGTAGTAAACTCTTCGCTTCTTGCAGTTCTAAGCATAGTTCCACCTCTATGGATAATATCTGCTACTGAAGAAAGATTCATTTCATATATATCTCCATTTATTAGTCCATTATACCCTTGTTTGACTCCCATAATCTTTATATTATTGTAAATACCTGCTCTAACAACTGCCCTAATAGCAGCATTCATACCAGGTGCATCTCCTCCGCTTGTTAGTACACCAATAGTTTTCATAAAAATCCTCCTTTAAGCCACTATGGTCATTAAATGTCCCAGGCTATTTAAAAATTTATTGTTTTTAATTAAATACGAGTTTTAAAATTGCCTTAGTATCCTAAACCTAAATCTATTAGAACAGTCTGAGCATCGTCTGCCTCAAACTCTGGGACTAGGATTTTGTAAACTATATTGTCTCCCTCTTTCGCAAATGGCTTTACCTTAACTAGAAACCCTTCAGCTTTAAGTTTCTCTCCTAATTCTTTAGCTGCTTCAGCACCTTCTACCATGTATATTGCTGTCCACATATTTGACCTCCAAAGCTTCTATTTCTATAGTTATTTGATGAATATTATTATAAATGGATACTATAAGCATATTATACCATAAATTAATAATTTTCCACTATAGTTTATAATTTTATAGATTAGCAAACTTTTACACAATCTTTCCCTAGCAAGCTTTCAAGTTTATTTAAAAGTTCACTATTTTCAACATCTACCCATAAATCTCTATCTGCCATAAAAGTACTTTTATTCTTTTCAATATATACATAAACAGGCACTGCTCCATTATACTGAGATAATACCATTTTTATATCCTCAAGAAAATTAATAGGTTTTGAACTAGGTATTTTTATATACATCTTTTCTTTTTTAGTCTTAACAAGAGGTTTAATAGTTTCAACTATTATCTTAGGGTCCTCTTCCTCATTAATGCTTAACCTTCCGTCTACTATTACAATACTGTCTTCATATATAAACTTATTGTATTTTTCAAAAGTTGCAGGGAATATAATAAGCTCTACTGTACCATATAAATCTTCTAAGGTTGCAAATGCCATCATATTATTATTTTTAGTAATTTTATTCTGTTTTTTTACTATTATTCCTCCTATGATAACTTTGTTTCCGTCACCTACTGAGCCTGTACTTAAACCTATATTATCTACTGCTTCACTTATATCAAAGGTTGTCACATTTGAAATTCTTTTTAGTTCTTCTGTGAAGGATGAAAGGGGATGTCCGCTAATGTATACTCCTATCATTTCCTTTTCCATTGATAATAAAGTCCTTTCAGGAAATTCTTTAATATTTGGCAATATATCTAGACTTATATCTGGATTATCTTCAGGGCTTATAACTTCAAATAATGAAAACTGCCCCTCCACATTTCTTTTCCTGTCTTGATTCATGCCTTCTAATATTCTTTCATATATGGCTAAAAGCTGTGCTCTATTAGCTCCTAGAGAATCAAAGGTTCCGCATTTAATCATGCTCTCAATCATTCTTTTATTTATTACATTTAAATCCACTCTCTGGCAAAAGTCTACAAAGCTAAGAAACTTCCCGCCTCTTTTTCTTGTTTTTACTATGGAATCGATTGCAGAAGCACCTACATTTTTAATAGCTGCTAAGCCAAATCTAATAGCTCCATCTTTTACTGTGAATTTTGAATAGCTCTCATTAATATCAGGAGGAAGTATTTTTATACCAAGTCTTTTACACTCTTGGATGTAGAGTGAAACTTGGTTTGTATTTCCCATAATACTTGTGATTAACGCAGCCATAAATTCAACAGGATAATAATACTTCAGCCAAGCTGTTTCATATGCTACCACTGCATATGCAGCAGAGTGAGATTTGTTAAATGCATAGTTTGCAAAATCTATCATCAAGTCATATATTTTATTAGCAGTCTCTTCATCTACTCCATTTCTTATGGCTCCAGGTATCTCTATTTCCCCTTTATCATTGACTTTACCATAAATAAAGTGTTTCCTCTCTTGTTCCATTACATCCATCTTTTTCTTTCCCATTGCTCTTCGTACTAAGTCTGAGCGTCCCATAGAAAAGCCGCCTATATCTCTTACTATTTGCATTACCTGTTCCTGATATACCATACAACCGTAAGTGACATTAAGGATAGGTTCTAGCTTAGGATGTAAATATTCAATAGACTCAGGATTGTTTTTATTTTCTATATATCTAGGTATCTGATTCATAGGCCCAGGTCTATATAATGAGTTTGCAGCTACTATATTCTCAAAGCCAGTTGGCTTAAGTTCTTTTAAAAATTGTCTCATTCCTGAGCTTTCAAATTGGAATATACCTAGAGTTTCTCCCTTAGCAAACATATTATAAATATTTGGGTCATTATAGTTAGAATTTGAGAAATCTACTTTTACCCCGTGATTTTCCTCTATAAGTCTTACTGCATCTCTTATAACAGTAAGTGTTCTAAGACCTAAGAAATCCATTTTTAGTAGACCTAGTTCTTCAAGCTCAGTCATTGTAAATTGTGTAATTATACTGTCATTATTTCTTGCCAGTGGAACATACTCTGTAATAGGAAGCTTGGAGATAACTACTCCCGCAGCATGGGTGGAAGTATGTCTAGGTAAGCCTTCAACAGCCTTTGCTAGGTCTATAAGTTCTTTTACAGAGTCATTATCTTCATATAATTCATACAACTTTTTATTTATTTCTAATGCTTTATCTATCGTCATCCCAATTGCCATTGGTATTTGCTTGGCTATAAAATCCACTTCGCCGTAAGGCATATTAATTGCTCTACCTACGTCTCTTATGGCACCTCTTGCAGCCATAGTACCAAAGGTTGCAATTTGCGCCACCTTATCAGCCCCATATTTAGATATTACATAATCTATTACTTCTTCTCTTCTTTCATAGCAAAAATCAATATCTATATCTGGCATAGATATTCTTTCTGGATTTAAAAATCTTTCAAATATTAAACCGTGCTTTATTGGGTCAATGTCTATAATTCCTAATGTATAGGAGACTAGGCTTCCTGCTGCAGAACCACGACCTGGCCCTACCATAATTCCATTATCCTTTGCATATTTTATGAAATCCCAGACAATAAGGAAATAGTCCACATAGCCCATATTTTCAATAGTCTCTATTTCATACTCAAGTCTGTCTATTAACTCTTGAGTTATATTCTTATATCTCATCTTTAAGCCATCATAGCAAAGTTTTCTTAGATACTCTTGATTTGTTAACCCTTCAGGTGCACTAAAGCCTGGTAAATGTAGGGTATCAAAGTCTAACTTCACATTGCATCTTTCTGCTATCTTTACTGTATTTGATATAGCATCATCAAAGCTGCCAAACAATGCATACATTTCTTCATATGATTTTAAATAGAATTCAGAAGAAGGAAACTTCATTCTATCTTCATCGTCTAATGTCTTTCCAGTTTGTATGCATAGAAGTACATCATGAAATTTTGAATCTTCCTTATTTATATAGTGGACATCATTTGTAGCTACTAGTGGAATATTTTCTTCTCTACTAAGTCTTAATAGCTGTTGATTAATTAACTTTTGCTCCCTTATGCCATGGTCCTGAAGCTCTAGAAAAAAATTGTTTTGCCCAAAAATATCATTATATATTAAGGCAGTTTGCTTTGCTTTATCATAATTTCCATCGTTAATATATTGCTGTACTTCTCCTGCTAAACATGAACTTAACGCAATTATTCCCTTGCTATATTTTCTAAGTACTCCATAATCTACTCTTGGTTTATAGTAAAATCCATTAACAAAACCTTCTGATACTATTTTAATTAAGTTAGAATATCCCTCCATATCTTCAGCAAGAAGAACAAGGTGATACTGACTTTTATCCCTATTAGGATCCTTTTCAGTATATTTCCCCTTTGATATGTATACCTCACAGCCTAATATAGGCTTGATCCCTTTCTTAACAGCAGTTTTATAAAAGTCTACTATTCCGTACATTACCCCATGGTCTGTTATGGCTATGCTATCCATTCCTAATTCTTTGACTCTATCTATGAGCTTATTTGTCCTAGAAGCACCATCTAAAAGACTATATTGGGTATGGACATGAAGATGTACAAATTTGCTTTTTAGATTATTACTCATATTCTCACTTCCTTTGGAAATAAAGCTTTTGACATAAGTAGTGAAGCATTCATAAAATCGGGTTAGGTCATTTTCCTCAGTCTCGCTACACAAATTTATTTGTTCGCTGATGCTCACATAAATTTGGTGCTCATTGCGTTTGACCTACCATCGATTTTCTGAAAAAGACATTCAGAAAATCGGGTTAGGTCATAAAAAAAGATAGTGTATTCCACTACCTTCATTATATCAAAACACATATTTAGTTACAATTTTGTATATTTAAAATAATTCAATATCATCTACAACTCCAGCTACTTTAATAGAATCTTCTGACTCAAATAAATCTATTAAGTATAGAGCCTTTAACTTCTCTCCTATATTATTATATAGCATTCTCACTGTAGGTCTTGATATATAGTTCTTTTTATTGGAAGCTACATATCCTTTAAAGCCCCTATTCAGTATCATACCCAATCTACTGGATGTCTGACAATATTGCTTATGAAATTCTCAACAATTTTATCATCAAACTGACTTCCTGATACAGAAGCAATGTAATCTAAAGCTTCATCCGCACTTATTTTATTTCTATATACTCTGTTGCTAGTTAAAGCATCATACACATCAGCAATTGAAACTATTCTAGCAAATTCATGAATATCATCACCTTTTATGTTGTGAGGATATCCATTACCATCATATCTTTCATGATGAGACAATGCAATTATTTTCGAATCAAAGCTTAAATTCTTAACACTATCTAGAATCTCATATCCAAGTATAGTATGTTTTTTTATATGTTCAAATTCACTTTTAGTAAGACTAGAAGGCTTGTTTAGTATATCTAAACAAAGCTTAGTTTTCCCTATATCATGAAGCAATGCTCCTATACCTAAGTCTATCAGTTTTTCCTTATCATATCCTAAATTTAAAGCTGTTATCATAGATAATATAGACACATTTACACTATGTCCATATGTATAGTTATCTATTGCCCTTATTTCGCAAAGATTTACTAAAACATCTTCTATTTCTAGTAAAATATCGACTATGCCAGTAATGATACCTCTTATCCTCTCTACTTCACTTTCGTCAAAGCAGCAAATATTATTCATTATTCTATTTATGACCGAGTAAGAGTCCATCCTTAGCTCTTTTCTAACAGTATCATGAATTATCTCTTTATCACCTAAATCGTCCCTTACGTATATGCAATTTATTCCTAACTCTAAAAGCTTATCCAAATAGTTTTTTTTGATTACAACACCTTCATCAAGTAATATAAAATCTCTACTCGTATATATAGGCCGAGCATTTATCATTCCTTCTTTAATCATGTTTAATGGCAAAAATATCATAGTTTAGTGTCTCCCCTTAAAAATTAGATCTCTTAATTTAACATTATACATGATTATATACAATAAATCGACTTTTTCACGTCAATTCCTGCCAAATTAGGAATATTAGCCTATAAATTGTTACTTTTCTGTCAAATATTAAGGAATTCTCCTGTTATTGTTGATCTAATCTGTTTTCAATTAAGTCCATTATATCTTTTATAGCTGCCTCTTCGTCAACTCCATCTACTATTATCTTTATCTCTTCATTAGGGTATACACCTAACGCCATTATGCCCATAATACTCTTTGCATTAACCTTTTTCCCGTCTTTTTCTACGAAAATATCACTTCTATATTTAGTACAAGTTCTTACAAATAATGCTGCAGGTCTTGCATGAAGTCCTACGCTATTTTTGATTTTTGCTATTTTTGTAATCATTTATAGTTTCCTCCTCTCTCTTAATTGCTCTGCGATTTCTTCAAGTTTTCTTAGTCTATGATTCACCCCAGATTTCCCGATACTTGGAGTGAGCATCATTCCCAGTTCTTTTAGACTGGCATCACGGTGTGAAAGCCTTAACCGTGCTATATCAACTAAGTTTTCAGGTAGGTTCTCTATTCCTATTGTTTTATCTATATATTCAATGTTGTGTATCTGTCTTAGGGATGCATTTATAGTTTTTTCTAAATTAGCAGTTTCACAGTTCACTAACCTATTTACATTATTTCTCACTTCTTTGAGTATTCTTATATCTTCAAGCTTAAGTAGAGCAGAATGTGCTTCCATAATATTTAAAAGATCCACAATCTGTTCCCCTTCTTTAAGATACACTACATAACACTCTTTACGCAATACTATTTTTGAGTTAAGGTTAAATGTATTTATTAACTTAGATAAGTCCTTGCTGTGCTGCTCATTATGAGTAACAAATTCAAGATGATAAGTCTTTTCAGGATTGCTAATAGATCCTCCTCCTAAAAAAGCTCCTCTTATATATGACCTTTTGCAACATCTATTCTCTACTAATTTCTTAGGTATACCATAGTTTATAACATATTGTTTCTTGTTATCTTTTTTTAATACTCCTGAATCTAAAAGAATTTTTTCTACATCATTTGAGTTGCTTACAATTATTAAGTAACTATTATTCTTTTTTAATTGTTTATTCTTTCTTACCATCACTTCAGTGTTCACACTATATAATGACTTAAGTAAAGAAAATATTCTCCTAGCAATAGCTGCATTTTCTGTTGTAAATTTAAGACTTACTTTGCTTAAGCCACTAACTTGAACTGAACCACTCATTCTAATAAGTGCAGCTAATTCTGCCAATATACAGCAGTTGTTTTCTGTTTGTATCCTAGATAATTCGTTTTTAGTTTTTGATGAAAAAGACATATGCCACACCTACCATTAAAGAATTCTATTACATACTTTGTATAGCCTTGATAATTATTTTTTTCTCGTCTTCATACTTTGCTATTTGACTTGCTCTATTAATGTGAACAAATAATGCATCTACAAAGCCTTCTTGTCTTTGTGGAATGCATTCCATACTTCTTGCCTCCATTAGAAACCAGTGTACTGTCTTACTGACTATCTCAGCTTCTTCTCTTGTATTCCTAAAGGTATAGTGTATTTTTCCTAAATACTTTATAATGTTGGCTTTTACTCCTCCCTCTTCTAGTACCTCTCTAATGGCTGTTTCTGCAATATCTTCATTAATTTCTACTTTCCCTTTAGGTAAAACCCAGTCTCCATTATATTTTCTTAGCAATAATATAGCATTACCAAAGACTACAACCCCTCCTGCGCTTATTTCATTTCTCATGTGAAACACCCCTATGCTAAAAATCCGTATCTAATATTTAAATATATATACAATTAAATTATCACATAAGTCAAAATCTTTCAACCATCCAAGAGTCATTAAATATTGTCTTATTTACTATTCAAATTATTTGATGTAGAATTAAATTAGATTAGATTATATATAATATTTTCCAAGGAGGTTTAGCAAATGGTTGATATGCAATATTGTATTAATAAGCTCGTTAAGATTCTAAAGACTCCAAGCCCTACAGGCAATACTAGGACAGTTATGGATGTTGTAGAGAATGAATTTAAGGAGCTTAGCATTGATACATATAGAACTAAAAAAGGAGCCTTGATAGCTACTATAAAGGGTGAAAATGATAATATCCATAGAACTTTATCTGGTCATATTGATACCCTAGGAGCAATGGTAAAGGAAATTAAGGGCAATGGTAGGCTTAAGATAACACAAATCGGTGGCTATTCATGGAATACTATAGAAGGGGAGTACTGTGTAGTAGAAACTTCAGATGGTAAAGAATATTCTGGAACTATTTTAACAACTAAGGCTTCTACTCATGTTCACGGTGGAGAAACAAGTAAGATTGAAAGAAACGAAAATAGTATAGAAATTAGGCTTGATGAAAAAGTTAAGTCTGCAGAAGATGTTAGTAAGCTTGGGATTTCTGTTGGAGATTTTGTATTCCTTGACCCAAGAACTACAGTAACTGAAAGCGGATTCATTAAATCTAGACATTTAGATGATAAGGCAGGAGTAGCAGCTATACTTGCAGTGGCAAAGTATTTTAAAGACAATAATTTAACACCAAAATATACAACTCATTTCTTTATAAGCAATTATGAAGAAGTAGGTCATGGTGCTTCTGCTTCTATACCAGAAAAAACTGCTGAGTTCATTGCCATCGACATGGCTGCTCCTGGAGATGGTCAGACATCTGATGAGTTCAGTGTCACTATTTGTGCTAAAGATTCAAGTGGTCCTTATGATTTAGAATTAAAAAACAAATTAGTAAAAATCGCAAAGCAAAATAATATTAATTATAAAATAGACATATATCCATACTATGGTTCAGATGCAAGTGCTGCATTAAGAGCTGGATGGGAGTTTAAACATGGCTTAATTGGACCTGGAGTAGATGCTTCACACTCTCATGAAAGAACTCATAAGGATGCTATTGAGAATACTATTAAGCTAGCTATCAATTATTTATTGGCAGAATAACATAGGGTTTAGGGGATAACCTATGAATATCTTTGGTAAGCTAGGAATTCTTAATATAATCTTTATTTTAGGAGTTTGGACTCTTTCTTTTTATTGCTTAGTTTTGTTAATAAGATTAGTCCAAAAAGGAATTAAAGCTTTAGATATTTATATTAAAAAAATAGTAATAACTACTAAATACGACTCTTCCGGGTCGTATTTTTTATCCAACAATTGCATTCCTTTACTTTATTAAGATGTTTAATTACATATAAAAGTAGCAAAATAAAATAAAAAGGTGATTTTATGTCGATTAATGAAAAATTTATTATAAATCTTCAAGGAAAGTCATTTGTAACATATGAGGGTCTTTTGGATTTAGCACATCAGAAAAATTTAAAATCAATACATGTAGAGCTGGTACAGGCACCAACAAAAGAGAATAACATGACTGCTATCTGTAAGGCTACGGTAGTTACTGACAAGGGAACTTTTATTGACTATGGTGATGCAAGTCCAGCCTCTGTGAATTCCAAAATTCAGCCTCATATTATTAGAATGGCATCTACTCGGGCTAAAGCACGAGCCTTAAGAGATTTGACTAATGTTGGCATGACTGCAATAGAAGAAATTAATTTAGATTCAGAAGAAGCTTTGAGTAGCTCCTATGAATCTTCTACCTATATTCCTAATGATTTTTTTAATGAACCTCCTACCAAAAGACAGGTAGATACTATTTTAAAGCTATCTAGTGATTTGAAAAAGGAAATTGATTTATCTACTCTAGATAAAAAAAGTGCAGGAATTTTGATATCTAGTTTATTGGAGGAAAAATATAAAAAGCATTAAAAAGTATTACTCTAAACGTCACCATAAGGCACTCTTAATTAATGTCCTGACTGACAAGAACTAGGGTTAGGGAAGACTATATATATCCTTCACTAACCCCCATAATGACAGTTTAACTTTTTTAGAACATCTTTATTCCACAGGCTTCAGTCTAGCTATAAAGTGTCTTAGTACCTTTGGTTCATAAGTAAACTCATAGCCCTTAAGCTCATCTTTTCTCTTAGCAATATTGATTAAAGCTTCTGCTACTACATCCATGTGATTGTTTGTATATACTCTTCTAGGTATAGTAAGTCTAAGTAGCTCTAGTGGAGATTCTAGCTGCTCTCCTGTATCAGGATCTCTTCCCAATAAAAATGAGCCAACTTCGACTCCTCTAACTCCAGCTTCAATATATAACTCTACACATAGTGCTTGAGCTGGGAATTGATAATATGGTATATGTGGCAATAGCTTTTTAGCATCTACGAATACTGCATGACCTCCAGCAGGTTTTTGAATCGGTATTCCTGCATCATCTAGTCTCTTAGCAAGGTATTCAATTTGACCTATTCTAGTTTGAAGATAAGGCTCTTCAATTGCTTCTCTAATACCTCTAGCTAAGGCCTCCATATCTCTACCTGTTAATCCTCCATAGGTTGGGAAGCCTTCCATAGGAATTACCATCTGTCTTACCCCATCAAATAGAGCTTCATCCTCTTTAATAGCTACCATACCACCCATGTTTACTATGCCATCTTTCTTAGCACTCATAGTAAGGCCTTCACCATAGGAGAACATCTCTCTTACTATCTCTTTAATACTTTTATCCCTATATCCTTCTTCTCTTTGCTTTATAAAGAAAGCGTTTTCAGCAAACCTAGCAGAGTCAAAAAATACCCTTAGACCATATTTATCAGCTATATTTTTTACAGCTTTTATATTTTCTATAGAAACAGGTTGCCCTCCTGCACTATTACATGTAACCGTAATCAATATAAAAGCACAGTTTTCTACACCCTTTTCATTAATGAAGGCTTCAAGCTTTTCTAGATCAAAGTTCCCTTTAAATGGATGTTCTTTCTGAGTATCATATGCTTCTTCTATTACGAAATTTGCTGCTCTTCCTCCCTTAAGCTCTATATGAGCCTTAGTAGTATCAAAGTGCATGTTTCCTAGAACATATTGACCTGGTTTGATTAATAATGGAAATAGAATGTTTTCTGCACCTCTACCTTGATGTGTAGGCACAAAGTATTTGTATCCTATTATTTCTTGAACAGTATCTTGTAAGTTATAGAAGTTTCTGCTGCCGGCATATGCTTCGTCGCCTAGCATTAGCCCAGACCATTGATTATCACTCATAGCGCCAGTTCCACTATCAGAGAGTAAGTCTATGAATACATCCTCTGATTTTAATGCAAATTGATTGTAGCCAGCTTCTTGTATCTTCTTTATTCTTTCTTCTTTTGGTATTAATCTTATGTTTTCAACCATTTTAATCTTAAATGGCTCTGCCATTTTTGCATAGATTTCACTCATAAAAATCCCCCTTTACTTTATCGATTTAAACCACTAAAATTGTTTAAAGCCTTCAAAATTTCTACATATAACTTATTCTATAAAGAAATTTTATTTCCTTTATATTTCTATTTTTTAATAATATTCTGAACACCTTCATAGCATGTGCATAACTATATAAGCTCTTTACTATTAAATAAATTCTAATAGATTTTTTATCATCGTGATGCTATAATTAAATTACTTCAATGGAGCACATTATATTTTATTATGGGAGATGAGTATGGAAAATAGAAAAATACCTGTAATCTCAAGTTATTTGAAAAGAAACATTATTTATGTGCCTGAGGTAATCGATAAGGCATCTGGAATAAGAGTTAATGGAAAATTGATTCGTTCACTAGTATTTTCTACTGATGTAGCAATATTAAAAAATATAAATGCTGATGCTATAATGGCTGTATATCCTTTCACTCCACAACCTGTCATAACTCAAGCTATAATGACTGCTGCTTCTGTACCTGTATTCTGTGGTGTTGGAGGTGGCATTACCACTGGCAAGAGGTCTGTTAACCTTGCATTACATGCTGAATTTCAGGGTGCAATAGGCGTAGTAGTAAATGCACCTACTACAAACGATGTAGTGCGAGAGTTAGCAGATACTATTGACATCCCAGTGGTAGTTACAGTCACTACAATTAATACGGATATTCTTGAAAGAATTAAAGCTGGAGCAACTATATTAAATGTATCTGGAGCTAACAAAACTCCTGAAATTGTTGCTTCCATAAGACAGGACTTTCCTGATATACCTATTATCGCTACTGGTGGTCCTACCGATGAAAGCATATTAAAGACTATAGAAGCAGGAGCCAATGCAATAACTTATACTCCACCAACTTCTCCTGAATTGTTCTCTGAGCTAATGAACAAATATAGGGGAGAACTCTAAAAGAACTGAGGACAAACCCCTCAGTTCTTTTTCTTTTTCGAAACTAAATCTATAATTATTTCACTAAGACTAACAGCATCATGTCTGATGTAATTCTTTTTAATATCTATAAGATGATTCTTAATAACTTCAATATTCATTTCTTGAAGCTTTTTCTCTTCTTCTTCTGTAATAATTACTGGTCTTGCTCCATCTTTAATATATTTGCTTAGGGTATCTTCTGGTATTTCTTCAATATTTGCTATGACATAATCTATTATATCCGTTTTAGAATGCTTAATAATAGCTTTTATGTGATCTAAAACGCCATAATTATCAGTCTCACCTGGTTGAGTCATGACATTAGATATATATATCTTAATCCCAGGAGATTTGTCTATTTCCTCTACGATACCTTCAACTAGAAGATTTGGAATCACACTTGTATATAAACTTCCAGGGCCTAATACTATACAATCTGCTTCCCTAATGGCTTCTAAGGCGTCATCTACAGGTTTAGCCTTTTCTGGTCTAATATACACATGATCTATTTTGCTTTTATACTCGCCATTTTTTACTGGTATACTTGATTCACCTTCTATAATATGTTGATCTTCTAGCTTAGCATAAAGCTTAACATCTTCCAATGTCATAGGAAGAACCTTACCTGTGACAGCTAGTACACTGCTCATCTCTTTAATAGCAGTCTCAAAGTTCCCATATATTTCATTCATTGCGGCTATGAATAAATTCCCAAAGCTCTGACCTTTAAGCATTCCTTCTTTAAATCTATGTTGTAAAAGTTTCTCCATAGCTGGCTCAGTATTAGCAAGAGCAAGTAAACAGCTTCTAATATCTCCTGGAGGTAACATACCTAAATCCTCTCTAAGAATTCCAGAGCCCCCACCATCATCAGCCACTGTCACAATAGCAGTAATATTAGAAGTGAATTCTTTTAATCCTCTAAGCAAAACTGAAAGACCAGTTCCACCTCCTATAACTACTACACTTGGGGCAAGTGCTAGCTTTTTCTTTTTAAAATATGTTTTATTAGTTAATTTCATACTATTTCCCCTTTATGTTTTTTCACAATCTCTATGATTCATAATAACCCTATATCCTTTTTCCTTCAAGTCCTCATATAGTACATTGGCTATAGTAACTGAACGATGCTTTCCACCAGTACATCCAATAGCTATAACTAACTGACTTTTACCTTCTTTTATATAATAAGGAATTAAAAAGTCTACCATATCTATTAGCTTATCAATAAATGTATTAGTCTGTTCCCATTTCATTACATAGTTTCTCACATTCTCGTCGTTTCCAGTAAAGTCCTTAAGTTCAGGAATATAGAAAGGATTTGGTAAAAATCTGACGTCAAATACAAGGTCTGCATCTAATGGAATTCCTTTTTTAAATCCAAAGGATACTATTGATACAGTTAAATTTTTTGCTTCCTTACCTTCTACAAAAATGCTCTTTATTTCTTCTTTCAGCATAGCAGATGTTAGATTTGAAGTGTCTATAATATAGTTAGATTTCATTTTAACTTCATTTAATTTTTCCCTCTCTCTTTCAATACCATCTATTATCCTACCTTCGGTACTTAGAGGGTGGGGTCTTCTTTGCTCCTTAAATCTCTTTATAAGCACTTCATCTGATGCATCTAAAAACAATATCTTATATTCAAATCCTGATTCTTCCAAATCATAAAGGCTTTTAAACAAGTCATTAAAAAACTTGCCTCCTCTTATGTCTACAACTACTGCAACCTGCTCGATATTTCTTTTAGAGTATAGACATAAGTCTGCAAAGTCAGGTAATAATGCAGGTGGCAGGTTGTCCATACAATAGTATCCTATATCTTCAAGCACTCTAACTGCTTGGCTCTTTCCTGCGCCAGAAAGACCAGTTATTATAATAAACTTCATTATAAAGCACCTCTCTCAATTAATTAACAGCGTTTATTATTCTATCTACACTTAGGTTCGCCTCTAGTGCCCTTTTTATTCCTTTCTCTACCTTTCCTACATCCTCAGGTTTATGGGCATCACTATTTATCATAAATTTTACACCCTCTTGAGCTGCAATTTTAATATATTCAACAGTTAAAAAGCCATGACTAGCATTTATTTCTAAAGCAGTTCCTCTTTTAAATGCAGCCTTTGCTAATTCCTTAGTATCAATATCCACTTTAGCCCCTGGGTGGGTAATTAAATCAATATCGTATCTATTTATTGCCTTGATTAATGCTTGAGTATTTAGCTTTCTAGCCTTATCTGCAATACTTTTAGAGTGTTTACCTAGATAATTTAATACAAACATTTTATAGGCATCACCCATAGACCTTGGAACTGCTCCAAAATGGAAGCCAACCAAGAGTATATCTATCAGATTGATTATCTCTTCATCTACATCTATTTCTCCATCATAACCTACAATATTTGCCTCTACTCCCAGTAGAATATTTATGTCTTTATATTCCTTGTTTAAATCATCTATCTCATTTCTCATTTTTTGAAAGTTTCTTCTCTTAACTCCAAAGCCTGCATGCCTTGGTCCATGATCGCATATGGCTATTTCCTTAAGCCCCTTTTTTATTGCACTCTCAACATTTTCTCTAATAGTACCTTTTCCATGACTATATATAGTATGCGTATGGTAGTCCCCTGTAATTCTCATTAGTAGCCTCCTTCAACTTTTCATATTTTGCATATATCAATAAAATACTAAAAAATACTAAGCAAACTTCAAACCTAATACCATAGTTTCCCTTACTCTTCTCCCATAATCTTAACCTCTGTTTCAAGTTCTACTCCAAACTTATCTGATACAGTCTTTTGAACTACTTTAATAAGGTTAACTACATCATCACTTGTTGCATTTCCCACATTTACAATGAAGCCACTATGCTTTTCAGAAACCTGTGCATCTCCTAATCTAAGCCCTTTTAACCCTGCATCTTCGATTAATTTTCCTGCAAAATGACCTTCAGGTCTTCTAAATACACTTCCTGCGCTCGGAAGATTTAGTGGCTGTTTTGATGTCCTCTTTTCAGTAAGTTCATCCATATGAGCCTTTATATTTTCGTATTTACCTTCCTTCAGCTCCATTTCCACTTGTACAACTATTAAGTTCTCACTTTGAACCCTACTTTGTCTATATCCAAAATTCATATCTTTATTTTCATATTCTATGAAGATTCCATCAGTATCTAAGCATAAAACCTTTGTCACTACGTCCTTCATTTCTCCACCATAGGCACCTGCATTCATAGCTATTGCTCCACCTAAAGAACCAGGTATCCCACTTGCAAATTCAAGTCCTGACAGTGAGTTTCTAAGTGCTACCTTTGACACTACCGATAATAGAGCACCTGCTTCTGCAGTTATTCTTGTACCTTCCACTTTTATATTGCTCATTTTTTCTGAAATTTTTATAACAACTCCACGCAATCCCTTATCTCTAATAACTAGGTTACTTCCATTTCCCATAACAAAATATTTTAGTCCTTCATTTTTACATAGTTTAATTGATCTAGCTAACTCTTCTATTGTTCCGGGCATAACAAAAACATCTACAGGACCTCCAATTTTAAAAGATGTGTGCTTGCTCATAGATTCATCTGTTAAAACAGTTCCTTTTTCAATTATGCTCCTAAACATTCTATAAACATGGTTTTTATCCAACATCATCAACTCCCATACAAGCAATATCATATATTTTAGTATATCTTTTTTTATTATAATTAACAACTAACAACGTTGTATATATATAAATCCATGAAAATAATCAAAGTATTAGAGACCAAATAAGTTTTAATAGCCAACTACTAGCTAAAAGCTTATAATATTATCTTCATTATTTATCCTTACGGCTTAATTGCATTACCTGCCTTCTTGCTTCCTCAATGGCCTCTTCAGCAGTTTTTTCTCCTATAATAGCTAATCTAATTTGATTCTGCAATATCCTATCTATTTCATTCCACTCCCTATGCTTAGGTAATGGAATAGTATATGATAGACAGTCCTCAATTTTTCTCATATTATGGTCGTCAATATATATATCATTAATGGCACTTTTAACAGGAAATACTCCTAACCGTTCTAATTCTTTTTGATAATTATCCCTAGTAATGAACTTTAGAAACTTAACACACATATCTAGCTTGCCCTTGTCTTCTTGCTTAAGGATCCCATATGCACTAACACTATTATTCAAGGATATAGGCAGTCTTCTATAACCTATAGGATAGTTTGCTACTACATACTCAAAGCCTTCACCTGATTGGTATTTATCAGCAAGAATTTTTGCAGCCCATGAGTCGGTAGGGTAAACTGCTACTTTTCTCTGATTAAAGAACAGGTTCCATGATTCATTTTCATCATATAGTCCGAAATCTTCAGGAGTAACATTATACTTGTACTTCAAATCAACAGCCTTCTGGAGCCCACTTATGGCTTTTTCACCATAAAAGGTATATTCTCCTCTTTCATTAACTATTTCGGCGCCATCACTTAATATTATACCCCATAAATTATAAAAATCAGGTTTAATTGGCGATACAAAACCAAAATAATCCAGGTCACCATCTCCATTATCATCCCATGTCAAAGCCTTCATTTTTTCAACAAATTCTTCATATGTCCAGTTGCCATCTAGGGGTAGGTCTACTCCTCTTTCCCTAAATAAATCAGCATTTAAAAACATAGAATATGTAGTCATCATAAAAGGTACTCCCCACATTTTTTCGTCCTTTGTAACTGCATTTATAGCTAAAAATTTAAATTCTTTAAGTTCATCCTTTGTAAAATATGCATCTAAGGGCTCTAAAATAGATTCATTCATGTATATATATTCTGTAGCTATAGGTGCTATATCAGGTAAATTTCCTGTTTTAAGGGCTACTTCAAGTTTATTGGGGCCCTTTTTCCAATCTAATGGCACTAATTCAATGAATACTCCAGGGTTTTGTCTCTCAAATTTTCTGATTTTATCTTGTATCCATCCATATCTGCTCCCTGTTTTTGAATCAACCCTTGGAAAATCCCAAAGCTGAATCACGCCCTTCCATTCCTCTGACTTTTTATTATTCATTTCTTCTATCTTTGCTGGTTTGTATATGAAAACATATATAGGCCACATAATAATAAAAACTATCAAAATCACAGCTATTGCAATCTTACATATCTTCTTCATGTTATCACTCCTTAGAATATAAATATTCTAAGGATATGTCCATTATGTAATTATAATTAAATTCAAAAGGGGCAGTTCTACAGTGTCGCTGTATTGACAACATTATAGAACTGCCTCCTAAGCTCAATCAACTATTTAATTATAAGCTTTCATCATTTCCTTAAGCATTTCAATAAATCTTTTTCTATCTAGACCTAGGGCTACTTCTACATTAGGCTTGTTCCCAGTAGTCTTCTTCATATCTATTACAGCCGCTACTGCCAATGCATCGTGAATAATAGCTCCATCCAAACCCTCACTTTTTTTACGAAAATCAGCATTGAATTCTAAAAGCTCTTTCACTGCATCAGAGATTCTACTATTTATAGAATATATCTCCTTAATTTCATTTTCATATACTACAGAGTTATTTGTAGCATCTAAAGGTACCATTCTAATAGGTATTCCTGATTTAATGCTGCCTCTGCATCTGCGTATATGTTAAACTCTGCTGATGGAGTTGTGTTGCCTAGGTAAGATGAACCACCCATCAGTGTTATTTTTTCAATTTTATCTTTTATATCTGGATATACAGTTAATGTAATAGCTATATTTGTAAGTGGTCCAAGACATATTAACTGAAGCTTGCCTTCACATGCTAGCGCTTCTTCGTAAATAGTATCCCAAGCCTTTTTATCATAAATTGGTTCATTATTTTCAGGCAATACCAAAGTGCCGAGGCCTGTCTTTCCATGTACCCATTCAGCAGTTTCAAGTGTCCTTATTAGTTGTCTCTCTGCTCCTTTTGAAACTTTTGTCTCCTTACCTATATAACCCACTAGGTCTAGTGCATTTCTTGTAGTTCTTTTAATAGGAATATTTCCTGCTACTGTAGTTAGTGCTTTTATATCCAGTCTGTCTGATGAAAAAGCTAGAAATATAGCAATCGCATCATCCATCCCTTTGCTTACCCTTGCTTCCTCCCGTTTGATTCTTCATTTTGACTTAAGTTTATTAAGTACACTTATAAACCCCTTCTGTTAAAATAAAATAAGTCCAGACATAAATGCGAGAATCAAGGTTACAGTCAATTGCACCCAATTTATATATTAGGAAAGATTTAAACAAAAACATATCTTTAGTTAGCAATAAAACTTCTTGTTTTTATATACACCAATTACCAAAAATACAACTGATAGCAATAGTACTACTAAGTATTTTGTTATAATTACATGAATTGTCACTCTATTTCCATTTTCAAATATGCTTATATAAGTAGTAAACTCAGATCTTATAAAAATTGCAAATAGTTCGTAGATAAGCAAGAACATAAAGCTAATAATAGTTGATTTTAGCGTATATATTAGCATATATGCTAATGATGTGAAAAAAAAGCATTGAATAGCTGTTTTTAAAAATTCAAAAAAAACATTATCCCAAAATATACT
Source organism: Proteiniborus sp. DW1 (assembly GCF_900095305.1). Lineage (NCBI taxonomy): Bacteria > Bacillati > Bacillota > Clostridia > Eubacteriales > Proteiniborus > Proteiniborus sp. DW1. The sequence goes on from NZ_FMDO01000044.1 coordinate 40,443, forward strand.
GTAAACTAGAAACAATATGCTTATATGTATAATATACAAAAGGTATATTATAAGTATTTCAAAAACCTTTACTTTACCATGACTGTCAATACAGTACAAGACTTCATTTCCGTCTTCTGAAATATATTCTTTAAATATAAAAGTAGTCCACCATATAGACATAATGGGTATATATTTTTCGGCTTCTCTAAATATCAACAAATAAGAGCTTTCTAAATCCTTGGACATAGCTACCATGCCAATATTCAAAACTGGGAGAAAAATATATAAGACAACCAAGGGAATAAAATAATAAAGTTTCAAATTTTTAAAGGAAAGATATATTAGTTGAATATTCATAAGCTATATACCTTTTATTATGCACATATACCCATCTTCTATAGTAGGGTGTAAAGGCTTATATCCTAATTTTTTATTTGAAAGCACCCGTAAAAATTTCTCCCCATTTTTTAAAAAGGATTTTTGAATATAGCAATCAGGGTCAATATAATTGCCTTCTTTTACCTCAAAAACTTTTTCCTCTGCCATAGAAATAATATCTTGGCAGCTGCCTGATTTTAACACCCTTCCATCATTCATAATTATCAATTTATTGCAGCATGCTTCAACGTCCTCCACAATGTGAGTAGAGATTATAATTATTCTATTTTTCTTAATAGAGGATAGTATATTTTTAAATCTTAATCTTTCTTCTGGGTCAAGTCCAGCAGTTGGCTCATCAAAGATTATTATTTCGGGCTCCCCAAGTATTGCTTGCGCAATTCCCAGTCTCCTAATCATACCACCGGATAAGGTTGATACTCTATCATTGACTTTATCATCTAGATTTACTATTTTGAGAATCTCTTTAATACAAACATCTATAGAGTTTTTAGGTATTTTTTTTAATACACTGAAATATTGAAGATTGTCATATACAGTCAATTCTTTGAACAATCCAAATTTTTGGGGAAGATAGCCAATGCTTTCTGCAAAAGAACCATTATTCTTTATTTCAATACCTTGGAATTTTATACTCCCTTTGTTGATATTATAAAGACTAACTATACATCTTATTAATGTTGTTTTACCTGATCCATTTGGGCCTAGTAATCCATATACTCCAGGTTCAAGACTTATTGATATATTTTTTAACACTTCTTTTTTCTTAAATGATTTATCTAAATCCAAAATTTCTAACACTCTAAAGGCCTCCTTTTGTTAAGCTTCTAATAAAGCTAATTGGATCTCTTCTATCATCTTTATCGCATAAAAAATCATAAATACTCTTAATAACATAGTCTTCACCTAATTCCTCTACTTTTTCAAAAAACAACCTACGCAATTCAAAAGCTTTATCATCTCCGAACTGTACTTTAGGTATGTTAAAAGTTCTATCTTCATATATTAAATATTCAAAAAACATATTTTTTATTTCCATCTTCTGAGAATCTTGAGGAATAGTAGACTGTAAAAAGCCATATGTTAGATTTTCTTCATCTAAACTACGCACAAAAATATGGTCATCATAGCTAACTATTCCGCTTCCTAATACATTGTAAGAAAATGTGTCTGGTGCTTGAAAAATCTTTTTATCCATAATATTAAGTCTCTCCATATGTGGAAATATACTGATATAAGGTTTTAAAAAATTGTCAATTTCCAATAATATAGTAATATCTTCCTCTTCTAGTACTAAACCATAAAAGGTAATATCACCTAATTTCCTTTCCTCTACAAACCCTCCAACTAAAGTCATTACTTGTGCTTGACCTGAAAAATTATTCCCATTTTTATTTAAATTAGAATAAATATCTAGCTTAGATTTTATTGTCACATCGAAATTAACATCATAATCTCTTGTTATTGGAACAAATACTGATTGTTGTTTTACATATATCTTATAATATCCTTCTATTGGATAATAGGGGAAGCTACCTGGAAGTAAAACACCCTGTGAGTTACTATAGAATACTGGACTGTATCCACTATAAGTAATTCTTATTTCTTCTAGTTTATCAGAAGTAGGGTTTAATATTTCTAAATAGTCTCCATCCCTTTTAAATTCCAATACTTTATTATCTTTATCAAGTATTTTCTTAACCTTATAATTCCTATATAATGTGAATTTGTAGCTATCTAAAGGCTTCTTTTCATTTAAAGAAATTTTTATATCACTATATAATTGCCTATCTATAATTAATTCCATGTTGTAAGCCGATATACTAAAGTCTGCGTTTTCTTCTTTTTGTACATCATGTCTATAATATAATTCATCAAAAGCAACATATCCTTTAGGATTATAATCCTTCTTTACTATACTACCTGAGTTTGTATATAAATAAAAATTGAAAGCCGAAAATAATAGTAAAGACATAATTATTAAATTTAGTAGTTTTGATTTTTTAATTCTTAGCTTTAGTAGAATAAAAGAACTTAAAAGGCATGTCCAAAATAATTGCAGATTCCATCTATAAGGTTCTATGGATAAACCATAAAGTTTCTCTTCAAACCAATCTAAATTTGGTGGCAAAATATTAAATATATCTCTAAGAGGATATATATCTATCCCAAACCCCTTGAAGAAAACATAGGGCACAAATTCAAAAATAGGACTTACTAAAATTCCCAAAAATATCATTAGAAGATATGCCGAAAACTTTTTCAGATATAGAGAAATTAAAATTCCAATACAACAACCTAAAAATGATACTAAGAAAATATTTAAGAGGCTATTTAAAAATATATGATATGCAAAAGATATTGATTTTATATTCATTGTAAAGTATGCAATATAATTATATACCATTATATTTAAAGTCATCATAAATATAATTATTACTAAGACTATAAACTTAGAAAAATATACTTTTAGTATTCCTCGCTCCATAGCTAAAAAACATTCTAACATATGATCATTTTTACTTTTCATTAAATATTCATAGGATACAAATAGAAAGAAAATGAAATATACTATGCTCAATTTTTGACTAATTTGAAGATAATATAAAGCATCTTTATGAATTGACAGCTTATATATGCCTTCAATTAAATATGAATTTATTATAATAAAAAATACAATAAAGCCTAATAATAAGTATCTGTTTTTTAAAAAAAGCTTAATATTATTTTTTACTAAAAATAACATTGTAATTTCTCCTTTGGATAGTACTTGTAGATATTATTTAGATGGTGAAAAATTCACCATCTAAATAATTTAGTTTAGTAAGTAAAAAAATTTTAGCAACTAATATTTTATTTCTCCTACAGCTTCGCACCCTATAAATCCCCATCCCCAAGGATTTAGCTGTAACTTCCAACTAGCCTCTTCTTTTTCACTTAATCTTCCAGAAGAACTAGTACCAGCATCCATAAGAGATTCTTTTACTTTATACCAGCCTTTTCCTGGGAAAGAGCGATGTACAATAGCATAAACATCAAATAAAGAATTAGGTGAGTTAGCTGCATAATAGTCTACACTTTTACTTAAACCTATAACTCCTGAAATAGCTGATGACTGATCAGCTCTTAAATAAACAGTAGCACTTTCAGCACTTACAGTAATTGATAGACATACTAAAATAATACATACCACTAAGAACTTAGTAAGCTTATTTTTTTTCATTTTTAAACCCCCTTACAATTATTGTTTTATACTAAATAGCGCACCATTTAGTTTTATTTTATATATGCATATATAATCATTAATAATGAACCTAACTCTATATCCTCAGTGCAAAGAACAGAGGATTAGATAGTTTTCGATATTACATTTGCTGGTATCTCTATCAACCTTGCAATCTAGTTGTTAGAACTCCAGTGTTTTATTAAATCGCTAAGCATTTCTTTATTTCTATTTTTGATTTATCTGATAGCATAATTACTTTCATTTTAAAATTTTCATCAATATTTCAATTAACTTATATTGCCTTCATTATCTAATTTTTTCTAAATTAAAAGTACCACTGTTCTATTCTTAATGCAAGCCTTTTGGCATAAATGGTCGTTTTAAAGGCATAAAAGACATGACTCTAGAATTTTTCATGCAAGCACAGGCACAAGCACAGGGGCACAAGCACAGGACAAGCACAGGGACGGGACAAGCACAGGGACGGAGTTATTGCTTGGGAAAGCAAAGGGACGGGGTTGTTGCTTCGGGAAAGCAAAGGGACGGGGTTGTTGCTTCAAGGAAAAAGCAAAGAGATGAGGTTGTTGTTTAAAGATAGAAGCAAGGAGGAATACATAAGGGCCAATTCTACTTTGTAATTTTTCTAACAACATAGTAGAACTGCCCCACTGTATTTGCCAACTTAATTCTAAATTGTAGAACTTAGTTATTTTCTTAAACATCTCAATGGGTCTTTCGTTACCTAAAGCTGGCAATATATCTATATTGGCATTACTATTAGTATCCATTTTCTTATCTAAAACTATTCTGGTTTATCGTCAATACCTATTAAACTGATTGAGTAAGCTTATATGCTTATATAAGTTTTTATAAATGTAACTCCTAGTTCTTCTCATAATAGAACCATATAAAACTAATTGCTCCTATAAGTCTTTTATGAATCTACGGAATTCTATAATAAATTTGCACATAAATCCTCGATAGTTCTATTTGAAATATACCTTAAAGGTATATCAAATACAGTCTTTACTCCATTGTGCCCTTCCTCATTTAAGCGATATACAGCTCTTGCATAAGCTACCAGTACGCTGGCTGTATACTCAGCATTATTATCTAGTTTCAGGGAAAACTCTGATATGTGATTATTTGTACAATCATTATCTGTCCACCCACTTCTGATAACAAAACCACTATGAATCATCTTTGAATGTTTCTCCTTTATTTCTTCTTCTGTAACGAAATTTACAGTAGTATCATATCCAGAAAAGTAATTAGCCATCGAAGTAATTTTCTCAATAATTTCTTCCTTGTTTACACCTTCTTCTACTGCCACGAAACACTGTCTTGTATGTCTATCTTCATTTTTTAAAGCTGGTGTTTCTCCATTCCTTATTCTTTTGACAACATTTTTCTTAGGAATTGTATACTGAACTGCATTTTTAACTCCTGGTATCCTTCTTATAGCATCTGAATGACCTTGGCTAATACCTGGGCCCCAAAATGTATAGGTTGCTCCATATGGTAGAACAGATTCAAATAGAATTCTATTCATAGAAAATAGACCCGGATCCCATCCTATACAAACTGCACTAGTCTTATTGCTTGTCATAGAAGCCTCATTCATAGCTCTTATATATTCTGGAATTTTTCCATGATTATCATATCCGTCTACGGTATTAAACATACTTGCAAAATGAGGACCTTGAACTGGAAGATCCGTTGCAGAACCACCACATAAAATCATGACATCAATATCTTTCATATAGTCACATGCTTGATTTACATCCACAATCTTTAAATTCCCATTATATTTCTTTATAGACTCCGTAGCCCTTCTAGTAAATACAGCTATCAGTTCCATATCTTCATTTTTGCTAACAGCCAACTCTACTCCTCTGCCCAGATTTCCATATCCTACAATTCCAATTTTAATTTTATTTTCCATATCACTGTCCTCCCTAAGTACTAATATATACTTAAACTATTAGAAGACTTGATGATTTATGCATACTTACTTGTTGGAAACAAAAATATCATCCATTGAATAAAGCCCTCTTTCAACTGTAATTATAAAGCGTGCTGCTCTTATGGCTCCTAAAGCAAAATTTCTCTTAGATAAAGCCGTATGCTTTATTTCTATAATTTCATCAGTACCAGCAAAAATCACTGTATGTTCTCCTGGTATAGTTCCGCCACGAACAGCATGGATTCCGATCTCATTTGCTTCTCTTTTTGCATCTTTACCATATCTGCTGTAAATAAATTTTTTGCTATTACCTAAAGATTCATTAATCACATTAGCTAATAAATATGCTGTACCACTAGGTGCATCAAGTTTTCTACTATGATGCTTCTCAATAATTTCTATATCAAAATCTTCACTTAACATCTGACTTATTTCTCTCAAGGCTCTAGTTAGTACATTAATACCTAAAGAATAATTTGAAGAATAAAAAATAGGGATTTTCATAGATGCTTTTTTTATCTTTTCTACCTGCTCATCAGAATATCCAGTTGTAGCAATAACCAAGGGTATTTTTCTATCTAGAGAGAAATCCAACATTTGCTCTAAACAAGATGGATGAGAAAAGTCAATAATTACATCTACTTCTCCATTATAATCATAAGGATTACTATATACAGGATACAGCCCAGTATTGTTATTAACATTTTTATCTATTCCAGCTACAATCTTCATATCAATTTCTTTTATTAGCTGTTCACTTAGTACCTGACACATTTTCCCACTAGAACCATATATGATAACTTTAATAATTGGAAGCACCCCCAATTTCAAACCCCATTTTCAGCAAGCTTTGTACCAATATTTCCTTATTTTTTGGTTCCATATCTGTTAATGGTAATCTGAGTTCTCCAGCTTCCATTCCTAACAAGTTCATAGCTGTTTTAATTGGTATTGGGTTGGTTTCTATAAATAGTGAGTTTACTAATCCATTTATTCCAAGCTGTTTTTTTCTTGCCTCATCAATTCTACCTCCCAAGAAACTAAATATTAAATCATGGGTCTCTTTTGGTAAAATATTGGCTACCACAGAAATGGCACCCTTTCCTCCAAGAGATAAAATAGGTACTATCTGATCATCATTCCCTGAATAGATTCTAAAGTTATCTGAACATAACCTTGCTATCTCTGCCACTTGACTTATATCCCCACTAGCTTCTTTAATTCCTTGTATTCTTGGGTGGATTTCAAGCTCGGCAACTGTCATAGGTAGTAAATTGACTCCTGTCCTCCCAGGAACATTGTATAATATAATGGGAATATTCACTTGGTCAGCAATAGCCATAAAATGTTGTAATAAGCCTTTTTGACTTGTCTTATTATAATATGGTGTTACTATTAAAAGTCCATCCACTCCTGCAGCTTCTGCAGATTTACTCATTTCTATAGCATCAGCTGTATTATTGCTACCTGTCCCTGCTATTACAGGAATCCTGCCATCAACCTTATCTACTGTAAAGCTTATTACTTTCTTTTTTTCTTCTTTTGTAAGAGTAGCCGCTTCTCCAGTTGTTCCACAGCTTATTATTGCATCTGTTCTATTTTCAATATGCCAGTCAATTAACTTCCCAAGTATTTCATAGTTGACTTGATTGTTCTTAATAGGTGTCACAAGAGCTACACCAGACCCTTCGAAAAGTATCATTTTCATCACTCCCTTAACAACAGTTCTGCAATTTGAACAGTATTTGTAGCAGCACCTTTTCTAATATTATCAGCTACTACCCACATATTGAGCCCATTATCAATACTAAAGTCTCTTCGTATTCTACCAACATATATATCATCCCTTCCCTCTACATAAATCGGCATAGGATAAATATTCTCCTTTGTGTTATCCTGTACAATAATTCCTTTGGCTTTACTCAAGAGATTATAAACCTCTTCAATATCAAATTGCTTTTCAAACTCTATATTAATAGATATACTATGTCCATTTCTAACTGGCACTCTTACTGTTGTTGCTGTTATTTTCAGGTCTAATCTGCCAAGTATTTTTTTCGTTTCTTCAATCATCTTAATTTCTTCCTTTGTATACCCATTCTCCATAAAAGCATCAATATGTGGTAAACAATTAAAGGCTATTGGATGTGGATACTTAGTATGTTCTAATCCCTTCATTCCATTTTCTAAATCATTAATACCTCCAACACCTGAACCAGATACTGCTTGATAAGTAGAATATACAATTCTTTTAATTCTAAACCTATCATCTAGAACCTTTAAAGGTACCACTGCTTGAATAGTACTACAGTTTGGATTAGCAATAATCCCTTTATGCCATCTAACATCTTCAGGATTTACTTCTGGTACAACTAAAGGTACCTCTTCGTTCATTCTCCAAGTACTACTATTATCTACAACTATAACCCCTTTATCTCTAGCAATAGGTGCAAACTTCTTACTTATGTCCCCACCTGCTGAAAATAATGCTATATCTATTTCTCTTTCAAAGGTTGATTCATTAAGCTCTTCTACCATGTAGCCTTTATTTCTAAATCTAATTGATTGCCCTTTTGACTTAGATGAAGCAAAAAAATATATTTGATTAATCGGGAAATTTCTTTCCTCTAAAACCTTAATAATTGTTCTACCTACCATGCCTGTAGCTCCAATAATAGCTAAATTCACCTTTGCCATTTTATCCTCTCCCCCTTAGTCATAAATACTACAGATTAAAAGCTTTGCATAAGACATTTATAGCTTTTTGCTTATCTGATGCATCAATAGTATAGGAAATACTAATCTCAGAAGTAGTGACTTGCTTGAAGTTAATAGAGTTATCTGCGAAAAGATGAAAAACCTTTGATGCAACACCTGGTTCATTTCTCATTCCCATTCCAATCACTGATATTTTGGTTATATTATTGTCTTTTTTCACCTCCATTGTAAAAATCTCATTTTTCAACTCCTCCATTACCCTATTAACTGTTGGTTCATCTTCCTTATTTGCAGTAAAAGATATATTAACATACCCTCCTTGTGGTGATGTTTGGCTAATCATATCAATGTTCACTTCTTGACTTGCTAGTTTACCGAAGATTTTTGAAATATTCTCTGGTGAATAAGGAATCCTGCTTATAGTAACCATCAAAACATTATCACTTACACTTAATCCAGTTATACTTTTTTGTTCCATATCTTTGTCAATCTCCTTTATATATGTTCCTTTAGTCCTCTTGTGACTAGAAGCCACATAAATTGGTATTTTATATTTACATGCTATCTCTACTGACCTAGATTCCATAACCTTGGCTCCTAGACTAGACATTTCCATCATTTCCTCATAGCTAATATAATCTAGTTTTTTTGCTTCAGGAAAAAGTCTTGGATCTACGCTATAAATTCCTTCAACATCAGTATATATCTCACAAGTACATTGTAACTTAGCTGCTAATGCAACTGCTGTTGTATCTGACCCTCCTCGACCTAGTGTAGTTATATCTCCAAACTCATTGATTCCTTGAAATCCAGCTACAACTACTATTTTCCCTTCTTCTAGATATCTCTTAACCCTACCAATATCTATCTCTACGATTCTACTTCGTGTATGAATCCCTTCTGTCCTGATACCTGCCTGAGCTCCTATTAAAGAAATAGCGTCATACCCTTTTTCATTAAATATCATAGATAGTAGAGAAATAGACACTTGTTCTCCTGTTGCCATGAGCATGTCAAGATCTCTTTTACAAGGATTATTAGAAATCGACTTAGCCATTTCTATGAGATTATCAGTCGTTTTTCCCATAGCAGAAACTACTATAACAATATTGTATCCCTCTTGCTTTTTTCGAATTACCTCATCTGCTATTCTCTGCATATTCTCAACGGTCCCTACTGCTGTTCCTCCATACTTTTGTACTATTGTGCTCATAATGCTCCCCCCTGAATTTAGAAACATACATCATTTCTTATAATATCTTCATAGGTTTCTCTCTTAACAACACATCTAGATTTTCCGTTCTTTACAAAAACTACTGGTGGTCTTGGAAGCCTGTTGTAGTTACTAGACATACTATAGTTGTATGCACCTGTACTTGATACTGCAATAATATCTTCATTCTTTGGATTTGGTAAGGCAATATTTCTTACAATTATATCGCCTGATTCACAACACCTACCAGTGATGGTGTATATATCATCTGCTTCTTCATTCATCCTATTAGCTATAGCTGCTTCATATTGTGCCCCATAGAGAGATGTCCTAAGATTATCATTCATACTGCCATCGACAAAGATATAGTTTCTTCCACCATATGTTCTCTTGACACTGCCTACCCTATATAATGTAGTTCCTGCATTAGCTACTATAGCCCTTCCTGGCTCTATCATCACCTTAGGATAGCTTATTCCAAATTCCTTAGCTTTTTCTTTAACTCTATTCAACATATTGCAAAGAAGATTATTTAGGTCAACTGGAATATCTCCTTTTGAGTAGTATGTTCCGAAGCCTCCCCCTAAGTTTAACTCTCTGATAACTACTCCACATCTTTCACTAACATTATTAGCAAAATCCATCATTACGTTAATATGTTCATAAAAGGATTCTTCTTGGAAGATCTGAGAGCCTATGTGGCTATGAAATCCTTTGAAGTCCATATATTCGCTACTGTTAAGCCTATTAATAATATTAAATGTATCATCACTAAAAATGCTTTCTCCAAACTTCGAATTATTATTGGTAGTCTTAATATACTCATGGGTGTGAGCTTCAATGCCTGGATTTACCCTTAATAAAACCTTAATCTTTTTTTTAATTGATTTGCATATATTTTCAATCAAATCTACCTCATATCTATTATCAATGATTATCCTGCCTACTTCAGATTTTATTGCCATACTCAATTCTTCTATAGTTTTGTTATTTCCATGCATATAGATTCTATGAGCTGGAAAACCAGCCTTTAGGGCTGTGTACAGTTCCCCACCAGAAACTACATCTAGTGACAATCCCTCCTCTTTTATTAACTTGCACATAGCTAAGGTAAGAAAGGCCTTAGAGGCATAAATAACATCAGTCTCAATATCATCATCTCTAAAGCTTGTTTTGAAAAGATTACATCTTTCTCTAATTAACTCTTCATCCATAACATATAAAGGAGTTCCATAATCTCTGGCTAAGTCAACTGAATCACATTTTCCGATTTCTAGGTGTCCTTTTTCGTTAATCTTCATTGTCCCAAAAAGCTTCATTAAATCACCACTTTCTTCTGATATCATTAGTACAAGCTAAATAAATCACAGCTTTGTGCGAACAAAAACAAAAACAGCTATGAGCAAAAGGACTCATAACTGTTCTATAATCGCCTTTCGCCCCAATGTGTTAAGCGCTCCATTAGAAAATTGGGCAATTTTCTAATGACAGTACTATACTTATTCAGCATAGTCCCAATACAGGTATCCTGTATTTCGGCGACTGTTCCTTTCCTACAGTTTATTTTACTGTAGTACTATTAACAAATCGCGGCCTCTTAATCACATTGCTATACTAAAACAATTGTATTTAATTTCATCCAGTTGTATATAATTACATCTAACTGTAATGGATTTTAACATAAATAGAATTCAATGTCAACCATAAACTTCAAAATTAATTAATCCAAGGAAATAGAATTAGGTCAAGCTCACTTATTTATAAGAGTTCATCATCTCTTTAAGCATTTCAATGAATCTTTCCCTATCTAGACCTAATGTCACTTCTGCATTAGGCTTATTTCCAGTAACCTTTTTCATATCTATTACAGTTCTGCCATAAGTAAGTTTTCCTTCAGTTTCTATGGCTACATAATAGTTTTCTTTTTGGATTATTGTAGGCTCTATGACAGCTGCTACTGCCAATGCATCGTGTACAATAGCACCTTTAAAACCTTCACTTTTTATACGAAACTCGGCATTAGAATCTAGAAGCTCCTTTACTGCATCAGATATTTTACTCTCAATTGACCAAATTTCTTTCATTTCATTTTCATGAATTACTGACTTATTTGTAGCGTCTAGAGGTACCATTGTAATAGGTATTCCTGATTTAAATACTATATCTGCTGCCTCTGCATCCGCATATATATTATACTCTGCTGATGGAGTTGTGTTACCTAAGTAAGAGGAACCACCCATTAGTGTTATTCTTTCAATTTTATCTTTAATATCTGGATATATAGTTAATGTAATAGCTATGTTTGTAAGTGGTCCAAGACATATTAGCTGTAGCTTACCTTCACATGCTTGCGCTTCTTCGTAAATAGTATCCCAAGCCTTTTTACTATAAATTTCTGCATTGCTTTTAGGCAATACTAGTGTGCCAAGTCCTGCCTCTCCATGTACATACTCAGCTGTCTCTAATGTCCTTATTAAAGGTCTCTCTGCTCCTCTTGACACTTTTGTTTCTTTGTCTATATATCCTACTAAATCTAAAGCATTTCTTGTTGTTCTTTCTATAGAGATATTTCCAGCTACAGTAGTTAAGGCTCTTATATCAAGATTTTTTGCTGAAAAGGCTAAAAGTATGGCAACCGCATCATCCATACCTGGATCTGTATCAATAATTACTGGTACTTTCATAAAATCTCTCCTCATCTAAGTGTTCTATTATAGCAAATATATCTATTATTCGATTTATTATTTAGAAATCCTTTAAAGCAATCTTAATTAGTTATGCCTTAAAATTAGAAAAGGATAGCGATAATGCTATCCTTATTTCAGCTAATATATATTATTATTCATTTAAAACAATATAATTATTGTTAATATAAATTTGCATCCCATCATAGGCTTTTAACTTCAAAATATTCTTATTCTCCTGTGTATAAATTGCTCCATTTTCATATAAGGTTCTTATCTTGCTTCTGGAGACTTGTAGTTTCTCAGAAAGTAATTTATCTGCTCTTAATTGAAGTGGATACTTGCATCTGATAATATATTGCTGTTCATCTTCTCTTTCATTTGTTTGACTCATTTCTCTTGTGATAATATTATACCTGACACTTTCCCATATGGCTTCTACTTTATTTTTTTTGTGAATATTTATATCTAATCCATAATGCAAAGCTAAATCTCTATCATTTGATTGAAATTTTTCGTACTGTATCTTTGAAATTGCATTTGGTTTTATTCTCTCATGGATAGTCATGTTCCAAGTTGAACTGCATTTTTCACATTGATAAATTAACCATATATCGATAAGGGAACCATTAGCATTTACTCGAAACTTTTCACTATTTATATAATGCTTCTTATCTCCACATTTAGGACAATTTCTTTTTACCTGTGGTGTAGTATCAGGAATGATTTCCCATTCAATTATATTTAAATAGCTCATTTGCATCTCCCTCTTATTTAATTTCTGGGATAAGCAAAAGCTATTTCACTATATTCTATTATAAGTATAATGCAATAGCCTTTGCTATGCATTAATAACATATCTTCTCATATACACATAACCCTCCTATCTTTTTGTATTCATATATATTTTATACGTTTTAATACATATTAAGTACCTTAAACTCATTTCAGAAACAAAAATAAGCCAATGCAAATTGTGCATTGACTTATTCCTTATTATTCTTCTTTTTTTCCTGTAATATAATTCTTTGAATACTCTTTGATGATAAATAATACTTCTCTGCTAGAGTACTCACCTTGATTCCTAATAGATAATCTCTATAGATGTTGGAGTTTCTCAAATCCAATTGTTTTCTTCCAGAAGTTAGAGTTCCCCATTCTTTTCTGTTCTCTTCTTTTCTAGGAATATATATATATTCACCATCAACATACGTTTGTATTAGTTCTACCAATTCCATAGGTAAAATACTAGTCGCCTTTTTATAACTCATATTGCCTTATTGCCCTCCCAAACATTAATTCTGTTAGGATTAGCAAAGGCTATTTTTTTACTTATTTTTTGCAATAGCCTTTGCTATGCAAAAATAACGTATCTTCTCATAAACTGCCCTCCTTAATATATATAAATAGTAACTTCTTACAGTCATAACATAATCTCTTATAATAATTTTTATATTTCTCTTCTCTATAGATGCTACTTGGAAAGACTTCTAAACTTACTATATTTTATCACGTTCCTCATGGCGATTCAATAACCCTCCTTACATTCTATACATATCTTTAGAACTACATGCTCAAGCACAGGCAAGCAGCAAGCACAGGCAGCAGCAAGCACAGGGACGGAGTTATTGCTTCAAGCACAGGGACGGAGTTATTGCTTCACAGTCTCTATTTTCACTTTTTGCTCTTGCTTTTCTTGGCGCAAACACCACCCTTTTCTGGTATAACATGGGGTTGTTGTAAATCTATCCTACACCCTCTTGCCCCTACTTGTTTATATATTGGTTTAAAATAAAAAAGGGTATGACTTTCCGGTTAATAATAATTTATGAAATCACTTACAATGAAAAGTTAAAAATGAAGCAATAACCCCGTCCCCTTGTTTCCACGTCCCCTTGTTTCCGCCAAAAAAACTCAAATATTATTATGGGACAAGTATACTTTTTTGTGCAGTCTGCCCTTCCCTTGCTTTATACACAGTAATTAATAGTCATAAGTCCTAACTTTGTTCCTTCTGTGTCTAATTCCACCAATTATAGTTCTAATAATAATTTACTTTCTAACGCTTTTGTAATCTTTCATTTAAATCACATACTTATATTGTGAATTTATAAATCGGCTGTAAATATTAACATTAGATTTTATCAACATTATGAATTCAAATCTATTTTCATAATTTCACCATTAATCAAATTTATCCTATATAGAGATTTTTCAAGAATATTATTGGGATTATCTGAAACTAAAAAAAACAGCCAATCACCTTGGATACCAAATTGATCAACCCAATACTCATCATACACCACTTCATAGCCTTTTTTAGTAATCTTCAATAACTCTCTTGTTGTCGAAAACTGGTCTCTTTTATTTCCTATAGCATATATTGCATCGTTATAATATTTTATTGTATCAATAACATATTCATCTAAATCAATCTTAATCAAATCCTCAGAACTACCTGTTTCCAAATTAAATATTTTAAAATCTAATCCATTAAAAGTTAAAATAGCCTCATCAGTAATAGAATAAAGGTTACCTGAATCTTTTAATACGAGTTCTATATCGTCATTTTCAACGGACATCTTATAAACTGAATTATCATTTTCATATAAATTAAAAAATATATACCCGTCCTTATAGATTAGATTGGAACAACCCCCATGGGGTTTTGTAATAGGTATCAAAACAGTATAGTCTGTACCATCAAGTCGCATTTTGCTCATTTGGGAAACATATTCTTTCTCTGAGGCTTCGGTAAAATATATCCATCCATCAACTATAATATACTCCCATATTCCTTTATTGGGACTTACTAAAGTAGTTGAAAAATCAATTAACGAAAGTGCATACAATCGTTGCTCATCATTTAGGTACCACACATTATCTCCATTGGCTTCTTCCAAAACTTTCCTAACATCCATCTCATTATGTTCTATTAAATACCTAAAGTCATCTAAATAGTACAAATAGTCTTTATCTATTACTAAGCCCGAAATACTCACATCTTCTAAAACTTTTTCTATTTTAGTTCCATCACTTTTCATCCTATATAAGGTACCAAAGTTATCGTGTTTATTTGTAGAATTTTTCTGTGAAAAATATATCCATTCTGAATTTTCAGTTGTTACAAAGTTATAACTTTGCTTAATCATTGATATGATCTTGTAATCCAGCCACGAATCAGTAGATTTTTCATAAATCCTGAAAAGTACAAAAAAAATAAATAATGCGGAAAGAAATACAATAGATAATAATATTTTCCTATTATTTGTTTTCAAAGACTATACCCCCTTGCACAAATATATTTGGTGCATAATATGTACATATGGTATTTTTAGTTAATATCATTAGTATATGTCGGCAATGAAACATAAGTATTTAATTAGAGCACAGGCGTAAAGCACAGGGACGGGTAAAGCACAGGGACGGAGTTATTGCTTCATAATCTCCATATTACATTAGGTGATACCCCTGTCACTCTAGCAAGCTGTCTTGTTGATATCCCCTTGATTTTCAATAGTTCTCTTAGAATTCTTTCCTTTTCTTCTTTAGGTTTATTTTGTATCATAATTGACTTCACTTTAAACTTTTGTTCAATTATTTTCATAAGCTCTTCATCAGATAATCTTATTGCTTTTTCTTCAATTTCTAGACACTCATCATCATTATTCTCTTCAGTATATTTAACAAACTCTTTTATAGCTTTGCTTTTGTCCTCGCTAAACATTTTTAAGACAAATTCCCTATCTGTCAAGCCCTTATCCTCTATATATTCTATATAACTACTCCATTTATAATTTTTTATATCTTTTGCTATACCTGCTTTTATCGGATTTTGATGTATGTATCTTAATACAGTGATGAAGTACTTATCATCTTCTACGGGCTCACTTTTAAAACGATCTTGAAAAAGATTACCTATTCGATGATATTTCCTATTGTACCAATATACATAGCTTCCACAAATACGTCTCATAATCTGTTCAAGTGGATCTGTTCCTACTTTAAGCAATAGATGAAAATGATTATTCATAAGACAAAAAGCGTATAACTGATATTCACATATTTCTTTATAATGTGCAAGTGTTTCAATTAATTTATGTCTATCTTCATCATCTAGGAATATAACCTGATGATTTATCCCTCGTAATATTATATGATATATACCACTTTCACTTTTTACTCTTGCTTTTCTTGGCACAAACACCACCCTTTTCTAGTATAACATGGGAATTGTTGTAAATCAATCCCACACCCTCTTGCCTCTACTTGTTTATATATTGGTTTAAAATAAAAAAAGGTTATAATTTTCCAGTTAATAATAACTTATGAAGTTACTAACAATAAAAAATTAAAAATAAAAATGAAGCAGTAACCCCGTCCCCTTGCTTCACCCTTGCTTCTTACCGTGTTATCTTGATTTGAATAAATAAAACCTGTTTTTACTATCCTTAGTATTGATTAATACTCCTAAATCATCTGAAAAACAAAAATTATTTATTCCACTAGAAACATCACTGAACAATACTAATTGTTCTTTTTCAGTGTCATAAATATATGGTTTTTCATCATAATAATTTACCCATGCAACAAATCTATTATTTGACCTAAGATTCGCAATAGATGAATATGTCGATAAAACTGGTTTGTTTTTAATCATATCTGTAATTTGAAAAAGTGTTGTTTTTGTTGTATGATTTGTTTCTTTGTTTTCAATACAATAAAATCCGTTTTCATTTGCTACAATGTCCTTAAGATCTCTAGTATTGATCAGTACTATATTATCATTAGAAACAATATCTTTGAACTTACCCTCGCTGTTTTTTCTGAAAGATGCAACATTTCCATTATAAAGCATGGGGTTTTGAGCATCTTCGAACAAAGTTATTAATTTCTGTTCTTCTATTGTATATTCATATAGATTTACTCTTATCTTCCCGTTTGTATCCATGTAAAAGTCATCAAAATAAACTTTATCATCAATTAACAAAATGTTGTTTTCGCTTTGAAAATATAAAGCATTTGTATTTGTATCTACAGTATATGAAAAGAACTTTACTAAATCCATCTTTGTAAAGTTGTAGTAATATAATTGGCAAGTTCTCCAATCATCTTCTGAAAGTTTAACAATCATATAATTATCATTAGAAGTGCAAATCTCAAAATCCATATTTTTATCAATATTAATTAATTTCTTATATCTATCAGTTTCAAAGTTATACATTCCTATTTCATGTATTACAATATTTGGACTTTCTGTATATAAAACGACTATTACATTAGATTCGTTATATATTTTACTACAAGACATATTCATACCATTCAATTTTTCAGGTAACATAACTTCTTCAATTTTTAGCACTTCGTTCGCATCACATATAGGAACATAAATTTCATAAATGCTTTCCACATTTTCATATGAATTAACATTTTGTGAAGTAATATTTTTTACCTCAGAAATATTTTGGTTACACGCAATGAGAGAAAAACAAGCTATTAAAGCGAATAAAAATTTTATTAATTTATTTGCTATAGACATGTATAAGAACCTCCTTCCATATGAAACCTGAACACAGTGAAATACACTGTGTTCAGGTAAGTTACATTACCAAACAATACCTTTTGATTTTGCATAGGCTGCCAACTTAGTAGATGTAATAGAATAATAAGCAGATATATTATCAGAAAAGCTAACTTCATCTGATTTAGCTGGATCAACAATCCAAATTTCATCACCATCTAACTTATATCCATCAATTGCTAACCAATGTCCAATTTTTCTTGCAGGATATCCTGGCAGTATACTTTCGTGACCCTTAATGTTCCCATATGATATTCCACATACTACAAGCCCATGATCAGAATCAATTGTCGAAACAATTCTCCAATCAATATCAGATGCTTCAATATTTGTAGTTCCAGCTTCACCATAAGGATATGGAACATAATAAAATCCTATTTCATCAGTTAAATAGTTTGGTACAGGAAACTGGTCTCGAGAGTTACCATTAGAAATATACCAAGGACATGAAGAATATCTGTCATATACTTCTTCTGCAATAACTGATTGGGACTTATTTATATTTTCATAGTCAAGAAGGCTTTTTATTGCAGCATAGCCACACCAATAATCTTTCTCTTGAGGTACTTGATAAATAGCTAACCTTTTCCCTGAATAAAGTGGAACTAAACTATATTCTGGTTCATTAGCTACTTCATCATAAGTTGCTTTAATTTCACTCAGTATGCTACTTGCAAGTATAGAATTTCCAGACATTTTTGCTCTGTAATATTCTTTAGCTTTTTGCTCTTTTCTGGCTATCTTAGCAGCATACTCACTATCATACTGAAAATCCCCTATAACTGGAGCATAGTCTTCAATTTCATAATTGTCATTTCTTCTATACTCAGTGTTCGCAAACACAACTGGGATTCCAGATGTACTTATTATCATTATCATTAGCAGTATCGCAATATATCTTTTTATCACCTTAAACACTCCTCGTATAATATGTTTAAACCCAATTATTTTATGATGTTTAAGCATATTTATTTTTAATACAATTTTTAATTGGTATATCCTAATACTACAATAGTATTAAGAATAGTTAGCAAAGGATAATTCTTTCACTCCTAGCAAAACCATTTGGTTATTGCTTAAAAAAGCATGCTTCCTGACTTAGCTGTCACATTCTGCTTACTTCAGTTGCTGCATCTCTTTGATTAGCTCATCAGCAAGATAGTTTTCAAAGATGAATGCTAATAATGCGAGGTTTCAGTCAGCAGCTAAGATTAGGATATCTCTTTTACTATTTGTTCCCCATTTCATAAGAAAGGTGGTGATTTTATGAAGAACAATATTCTTTCAACTTTATTCGTAGGTATTGATGTAAGCTCAAAGACTAATGTCTTATGTGCTCTTGATTTTGAAGGCAATAAACTTCTTAACCTAAAGGCTTTAAATAATCAACCTGGTACTGAGTCTATCTTAGTTAACATTATTGGTTATTTAGTTTCTAATAACCTAAAATATGTTGTTATTGCCTTGGAATCTACTTCTTTTTACAGTACTCACATTGCAAACTTTCTAGCTTCAAATGAAATACTATTAGCATACAAGCCTCTTGTATACTGTCTTAATCCTACAACCATTGCTAATTACAGAAAGTCATTTGTTGATATGGATAAGACTGATCCTTTAGGTGCCTATGTTATTGCTGATTTTGCTAGATGTGGAAGAATCACATCTAAACCTTATTACATTAGGTGATACCCTGTCACTCTAGCAAGCTGTCTTGTTGATGTCTCCTTGATTTTCAATAGTTCTCTTAGAATTCTTTCCTTTTCTTCTTTAGATTTGTTTTGTATCATAATTGGCTTCATTTTATACTTCTGTTCAATTATTTTCATAAGCTATTCATCAGATAATCTTATTGCTTTTTCTTCAATTTCTAGACACTCATCATCATTATTCTCTTCAGTATATTTAACAAACTCTATTATAGCTTTGCTTTTGTCCTCGCTAAACATTTTTAAGACAAATTCCCTATCTGTCAAACCCTTATCCTCTATATATTCTATATAACTACTCCATTTATAATTTTTTATATCTTTTGCTATACCTGCTTTTATCGGATTTTGATGTATGTATCTTAATACAGTGATGAAGTACTTATCATCTTCTACGGGCTCACTTTTAAAACGATCTTGAAAAAGATTACCTATACGCTGATATTTCCTATTGTACCAATAAACATAACTTCCACAAATGCGTCTCATAATCTGCTCAAGTGGATCTGTTCCTACTTTAAGCAATAGATGAAAATGATTACTCATGAGACAAAAGGCATATAATTGATATCCACATATTTCTTTATAATGTGCTAGTGTTTCAATTAATTTATGTCTGTCTTCATTATCTATAAATATATCCTGATGATTTATCCCTCGTAATATTATATGATATATACCACTTTCACTTTTTGTTCTTGCTTTTCTTGGGACAAACACCACCCTTTTCTAGTATAACATGGGAATTGTTGTAAATCAATCCCACGCTCTCTTACTTTTATATATATTGGGTTAAGATGAAAAAGGTATAATTTTTCGATTAATAATAGTTTGTAAAATTACTAACAACAAAAAATAAAAATGAAGCAGTAACCCCGTCCCCCTGCTTCAGCAGTAACCCCGTCCCCCTGCTTCCCTAACCAACATGCTTTTCTATTACATCTTTTATAAAATCGAGATTGGATTTAATCTTCAGCAAATCTTCCATTCTGATACCTAAATCTATTATACCTTTAGGAGTAAGTCCTAATAAGTACTCTAAATCATAATACTCTCCATCTTTATTTAGTACTATAAAATCTTTCAATGATATTTTATTAGGTATATCTTTGCGCATCAACCACTTAAAAGATGTCGTTTCAATATCCTCGAACAATATATCTTCATCTATCATTGTCAGGTCAATGAATTTACTTTCATTATCTATGCTCTGGATATAATTATTGGCTTGTAGGTAATCTAAAAAATCCCTAAAATAATCAATTATCTCGATTGCATCACTTATTTCCTCTTCATCTATTGTAATAAATTCTTCTTTATTCTCAACTAGAGTTTTATAATACTCTAATCTAAACTTAAGTATATCTAGTTCCTCCATTATAATATTTGCATTTGATATTTCATCTGGAGTCATTTTAAATAAATCATCTAAACTATAAAAAAAATTGTCCTCACTTACCACCCCAAAATTACTAAACGGATATTTATTTTCTAAAGCTTTTATTGTTAGAAAGTTTAAGTATTCTCCATTATAGTGACCTTTTTGTGAGAAATACTCTATAATTTCTTTGATTTCATCTATCTTATTCTTGGCTTCATATTTCTCTTCATCACCAATCGCAGAATATGGTTCAACTAATACTTTAGTTTCTTTTCCATCTAAACTCAATGCATATTGAGTTCCATATGCAGTATATAAAATCCAATCACCTACAATACTAAATCTGGTGTTGCTATTATCCCTAAACTCAGCGAGAATTTCTCTATTGTTTTTATCTAGCCTAAAAATTTGCATATCTAAATCATTATTCTTTTCATTAGAAAAATAGATGTTACCATAAAGCCATCCATTTTTTATATTAAAGGTATATAACTCGATATCTATAAGCTCTTTTTTCGTAGAATCTTCAATACTTTTTTCTACAATACATGTTTTATCATTTCCTATGTCGTAATATACAATCCTATTATCTAAAGTTGTTAGGTGTGTTCCTGATATAGGATTCTCTAATACTATTTCATAATTGATTTTATTTTTTTCTAGTTTTTCATTCCTTAAATCATCTCTTTTTATTCGTATTATACCACCCTGTGCATATTCTGCTTCGTAACTCACATCTCTTCCATATATATACTTATCATCATAACTAAAGTCCGATATTTCTATATCTAATATTCTTTGATAATCACTACCGTCTATCCTCATCCTAGAAAATGCTGTAGCTAGATAAGAGCCTGGTGAACCATGATATCCAATTCCTTGACCTTTCTTATTCAAATATTCATTGAAATATACCCACCCATCTATATAAATAAAATTAAACATTCTATGTTCATCATTTATTTTTCTTCTATCTGTTCCATCTGTTCTTATTTTATAAAAAGTCCTAAAATCTGAGTTATTAATATAATATATCCAATCATCTTTAACAAAAATATTAGATGCAGAATCATTTGACAGCTTTGTCACCCCAGTAGCATCTTCTTTCATTTTATATAATTCACCTATTTCTAAAGTATCCCCATAGTTCATTTTTTTTCTACGGCTAAAATAAATCCATCCATTATCATAATATGCAACACCCCCACCATTGCTTAGAAAACTATTAACCTGACTTGTAATTACTTTTTCTTCTTCAACATCCTTTATCTCTATAATAGGATCAACTTCATATGTCTTTAAAGTCTCATTTACAGATTTTGAGCTGTTGCAACTAACAATGCTAAAACTTGGCAAAAATATTAAAATTATCAAAACAAATAATTTATGACCTCTATTTTTAGGATTATTAAAATACATGTCCATCCTTCCTTCTGATTTCATTTTTTACAGGTATGTCCAAAAACCTAAATTAGATTTTTGGACATACTTATTCTAATTATTTACAGGTAATTATTTGATTTATTTCAAGTAATTACTTATAATCCTTAATTTGTTAAGGTCCGACTCGAAAATCATTTCCTTTACATAATCATCTGTAATAAGCACGTTTATATCTTCTTTAGAAATCCCTAATTTAGCAATTTCGATTTGTGTTAGTTTTAAAAGATCCTCAACTCCATAAAAGTTACCTTTTCTATCAAAGACACCTAATGATTGGAAACTGATATTAGGGTAATAAATTAACGGGTCACGTGCGGCATTATTACTAGGATTTTTTTCGTCCATGGAACTTATATCTCTGATTTCAAAATGTAAATGTACACCTGTAGATCCTCCTGTAGTTCCCATAGTTCCAAGTTTAGCGCCACGATTTACATTAGCTCCAGCTGTTACCGAAATAGTGTCGAGATGAGCATATCTGGACTGTCTTAGCAAAGTTATTGTTACATCCATTGGCTTAATGCCTTTTGAATTTGTTCCCTTATCATCTTCAGAATAACTTTCTGGCTCAATACCAATATAGGTTTTTTCAATCTCTGAATTTAAATATACTACATTCCCATAGGTTCCAATGCTTCTAGCCTCCATTACTTTCCCTGCTGCAATTGCACTTATCTTGTCCCCTTTAACTTTTGCTTTAACAGGTGCGACATCTACCCCGTAATGCATTGCTCCCCCTCTCATTCCAAAATGCGAGTTAATTTTTGTCGAAGTAGTAGGCCAAATTATATCATAATAGATACCACCATAATTTTGAGGTTCTACATCATTTAATGTCTCTTGCCCAATCTTAATATTTTCTTCAAGTGCAAAAGCCACACTACTAATCGTCATTAAACAGACAAGTATAAAACAAAAGCCTCTTTTCATTTTTGCCCCTCCTTAGTTTATTGTTTTATCAAATTATTAGCAACTTACTAGGTATTGAAATTAAAGCTATTTGATTGTTAGCATAATAGAATATACAACTTGTTTTATGTAGTAATATGAACGATGCTTCTTAAGCGTTAATAACAATTAAAAATACTTACTTCCATTCCCAACGGAATCACCCTCTTAAAATCCAATTATAAAGTTCAAGAAGCTAAGAAACTGTGTTATTGCTTAAACTATTTTAAGCCCACCGGTAAGCTTAGTTAAATGGTAACATTTATTCCATCATTTGTTAACGCCTAAAGCAAATGTATTTGGTGAAGCACGGGGAAGCACGGGGACGGGGGAAGCACGGGGGAAGCACGGGGACGGAGTTATTGCTTCACAGTCTCCATATTAAATTAGGTGATACTCCTGTCGCTCTAGCAAGTTGTCTTGTCGATACTCCCTTAATTTTCAATAGTTCTCTTAAAATTCTTTCTTTTTCTTCTTTTGATTTATTTTGAATCACAATTAACTTTACTTTAAACCTTTTTTATACCTGCTTTTATCGGATTTTGATATATGTATCTTAATACAGTGATGAAGTACTTATCATCTTCTACGGGCTCACTTTTAAAGCGATCTTGAAAAAGATTGCCCATACGCTGATATTTTCTGTTGTACCAGTAAACATAGCTTCTGCAAATACGTCTCATAGCCTGCTCAAGTAGCTCTGTTTCTACTTTGAGCAATAAGTGAAAAAGATTACCCAAGATGCAAAAGGCATATAACTGATATCAACATATTTCTTTATAATTCTCTAATATTTCCATTAGCCTACGTTTATCTTCATCATCTAAAAATATATCCTGATGATTTATCCCTCGTAATATTATATGATATATACCACTTTCACTTTTTGTTCTTGCTTTTCTTGGCACAAACACCACCCTTTTCTAGTATAACATGGGAATTGTTGTAAATCAATCCCACGCTCTCTTACTTTTATATATATTGGGTTAAGATGAAAAAGGTATAATTTTTCGATTAATAATAGTTTGTAAAATCACTAACAACAAAAAATAAAAATGAAGCAGTAACCCCGTCCCCCTGCTTCCCACCTTGTGCCCGTACTAAGAACCTATATAACCTTT
This sequence comes from Proteiniborus sp. DW1, assembly GCF_900095305.1. Lineage (NCBI taxonomy): Bacteria > Bacillati > Bacillota > Clostridia > Eubacteriales > Proteiniborus > Proteiniborus sp. DW1. The sequence continues at coordinate 64,814 of NZ_FMDO01000044.1, forward strand.
ATTGAATCAAGTTTTCTAGGGAAAGTGATTTCAGAAATTTAATCAATTCATATTTATCCTTGTACTTCTCAAATTGCTTAATTGAAAAATCATCTTCTGTTATTTTAAGAAGCTCTACATGTACGTTATATTTATTACCCCAAAGTTCTTTATCAAAGGTTATAAAATGAATACTATTATCATCATGGTAGATGTTATAGTTCAACTCTCCTATTGGAATCTTATCTAAGGTGTAGTCCTTCAATTGAGGTATAAAGAGCCTTGATGCATTTTTATAGTGAAGTTTAATTATCTCAGAGCTTTCATTCCAATAGGTAATCTGTAGATAATCTATCAAAGATAGATCATGTTGCCATTCTGACTTGTTATCATTAGTTAATTCTTTATAAAATTTCGGATCACTAAGTGGATTTTCTGTTACCATTAAATCTTTTAATTCATATTCTAATAATTTATTGACAACTGATGCCTTAGGATATATTGCTTTAAAATCCTTTATTGATTCAAAAGAACACAGGTTATATAATTTATATTCATTGTCCTGTAGTTGTTTTATAGTCCCAAACAAATCAGAACCTGCTAGTACACTTGATGTCAATCCTAAGATTATAATAATGCATGCAATCGTCCAAATTCTTTTCACTGTTTTCACCTCCTGTCTAAGTGATTTTAGAAATACGCTCTATTTTTATGCTTATCTTTGTATTGATTCTGTATACTAGTTCTCTTTTGTTTTTATTATTTGTGTTGCAATTAACTTTGTAATTAGGATTTTGAATTAGTTATCATATGTAAATTTATCCTATATTTAGTATATCATTTATGTTATTTTTTGTCAATCTTAACCAAACTCAAATAGACAAAACCCCTAAAACTCCTAAAAAACCTAAAAAATCCCAGAAAACCCTGCTTTCACTTTGATAAAAAAACAAGCAAGAGATTTTCACTCTTGCCCGTCTTATACATGCTTCTACGCTTCTGCTAACTTCTTATATTTTTCGTATCTTTCTTTAGCATCTTTTTCAGCCTTCTCAAATAGCTCATCTGCTACTTCTGGGAATGTCTGTACTAGTGATGTATATCTTACCTCACCATTTAGGAAATCTCTAAATGAAGCAGTTGGTTCTTTTGAATCTAGGATAAATGGATTCTTTCCTTCTTCAGCTAATAGTGGATTGTATCTATATAGATGCCAGTATCCTGCTTCTACTGCTTTCTTAGCTTGATTTTGTGTACGCCCCATTCCTTCTTTAATTCCATGGTTAATACATGGTGCGTATGCAATAATTAGTGATGGTCCATCGTAGCTTTCAGCCTCTAGTATTGCCTTCATAAATTGATTCTTGTCAGCACCCATAGCTACTTGTGCCACATATACATAACCATATTGTGCTGCTATCATTCCAAGGTCTTTCTTCTTAACCTTCTTACCTGAAGCCGCAAACTTAGCAACAGCTGCAGTTGGAGTAGCCTTAGAAGACTGTCCTCCTGTATTTGAGTAAACCTCTGTATCAAATACTAGTACATTTACATTTTCTCCTGATGCTAGTACATGGTCTAATCCACCATATCCTATATCGTATGCCCAACCATCTCCACCAAAAATCCATACAGACTTTTTGATTAGGTAATCTTTCTTTTCAGCAAATTCTTTTAGTATTTCATCTGCTCTAGCATTGCCAGTATTTATGTCTACTAGAAGCGGAAGTATCATAGCTGCTGCTTTCTTAGAAGCTTGAGCATCTTCTTTATCTTCTAGCCATGCAGTGAACACTTCATTAATCTTTTCTGAAACATTTAACTCTACTAATTCCTTAGCTAAATCTACTAATCTATTTCTAATTTGATTTACAGCAAGCGCCATACCATAGCCATATTCAGCATTGTCTTCAAATAATGAGTTTGCCCAAGCAGGTCCCTTACCTTCTTTATTTACACAGTAAGGAGTTGATGGTGCGGATCCTCCCCAAATTGAAGAACATCCTGTAGCATTTGCTATTATCATTCTATCTCCAAATAGCTGAGTAATTACTTTAGCATATGGTGTTTCTCCACATCCTGCACAAGCACCTGAGAATTCAAGTAATGGTTGTGCAAATTGACTTCCCTTTAGAGTTGTAAGTGGCATTAAATCATCTTTAACTCCCACTGTCATAGCATACTCCCAATTAGGTACTTGAACTTCAAGTTGCTCTTCTATAGGCTTCATAATAAGAGCTTTTTCCTTAGCAGGACATATATCAGCACAGTTTCCACAGCCTGTACAATCTAAGGTACTTACTTGGATACGATACTCTAATCCTTCTAAGCCCTTTCCTATTGCTTTCTTAGTTTCAAAGCTCTCAGGAGCATTTGCTTTTTCTTCTTCATTAACTAAGAATGGCCTAATTGCAGCATGTGGACATACAAATGAACATTGATTACATTGAATACATTTGTCTATTTGCCATTCAGGCACATGAACTGCTATACCACGTTTTTCATATGCAGCTGTCCCATGTGGAAATACTCCATCTTCAGCACCTACAAAAGTACTTACTGGTAATGAGTCTCCTTCTTGTCTAGCCATTGGAACTAGTACACTTTTAATGAAATCCGGAACTTCTTTTGCAGCAGCTACTTCATCTTGATGTACAGCTTCCTTCCAGCTTTCAGGTACGTCTACTTTTACTAATGCATCTATACCTCTATCTATAGCATCATAGTTCATTTGAACTATTTTTTCTCCTTTTCTTCCATAGGAATGATCAACTGCTTCTTTTAGATACCTTACAGCATCATCTATATCAATAACATTTGCAAGCTTAAAGAATGCAGATTGCATAATAGTATTTGTTCTATTACCTAGTCCTAATTCTTCAGCTATCTTAGTAGCATCGATTATATAGAAGTTAATATCGTTTTCCGCAATATACTTTTTCATACCTGCTGGAAGTTTTTCATCTAGTTCATTAACTGACCATCTGCAATTTAATAGGAATGTTCCACCTTTTTTTAGTCCCTTTAATAAATCATATTGATTTACATAAGCTGGAGTTGAGCAAGATATGAAATCTGCCTCATCTATTAAATAAGTAGATTTTATTGGTTGCTTTCCAAATCTTAAGTGGGATATTGTAACTCCACCAGATTTTTTACTATCGTAAGAGAAATATCCTTGAGCATATAAGTCAGTATTATCACCAATTATCTTAATAGAGTTTTTATTTGCTCCTACTGTTCCATCTGAACCAAGACCCCAGAATTTACATCTAATAGTTCCTTTTGGTGCAGTTCTTATCTCCTCTTTTATTTCTAATGATAGATGAGTTACGTCATCTACTATACCAATAGTAAATCCATCAGCTGGCTTGTCTTTCTTAAGATTATCAAAGACAGCCTTAATTTGTGAAGGTGTAGTATCCTTTGAACCTAAACCATATCTTCCGCCTACTATTAATGGTGCGTTCTCCATGTTGTAGAATAATGTTCTAACATCTTGGTATAGTGGCTCTCCTAGTGCTCCCGGTTCCTTTGTTCTATCTAGTACTGCTATTCTCTTAACTGTCTTGGGTAATACATTAAAGAAATATTTTGTTGAAAATGGTCTGTAAAGATGTACTTTTATTAAACCATATTTTTCTCCATTAGCATTTAAGTAATCTATTGTCTCTTCAATAGTTTCACATACAGAGCCCATTGCTACTATTATGTATTCTGCATCTTCCGCTCCGTAATAGTTAAATGGATAATATTCTCTACCTGTAATCTTGCTTATTTCCTTCATATAGTCAGCAACTATATCTGGTACTGCATCATAAAACTTATTTGACGCTTCCTTAGCTTGGAAGAATATATCAGGATTTTGTGCAGTTCCCTTTGTATATGGATGTTCAGGATTTAACGCTCTATTTCTAAATTCATTAATTGCATCATAATCCACTAATCTCGCAAAGTCTTCATAATCTATTTCTTCAATCTTTTGAATTTCATGTGATGTTCTAAATCCATCAAAGAAATGCAAGAATGGAACCCTTGACTTGATAGCGCTTAGATGTGCAACTCCCCCTAAATCCATTACTTCTTGAACACTTCCAGATGCTAATAGGGCAAACCCAGTTTGTCTAGTTGCCATAACATCTGAATGATCTCCGAATATTGATAAAGCATGACCAGCTACAGCACGTGCAGTTACATGGAAAACTCCTGGTAAAAGTTCTCCTGCTATTTTATACATATTTGGAATCATTAACAATAAACCTTGAGAAGCAGTAAAAGTAGTAGTTAATGCTCCTGCTGAAAGTGAACCGTGTACAGTTCCTGCAGCTCCTGCTTCAGATTGCATTTCAGCAACATGTACTGTTTGTCCGAATATATTTTTCTTTCCATGGGCAGCCCATTCATCAACAAGCTCTGCCATAGTTGATGATGGAGTTATAGGATAAATACCTGCAACTTCCGTAAAAGCATATGCCACATAAGCAGCAGCAGTATTTCCATCCATGGACTTCATAACTTTTGCCATTTTGTTACCCCCTTAAATTAAAAATACTGTATACAATACATCCCTATTTCTAGTATAGTAGACTATGCCTCTAAAGTCAATAATTCTCGCATTCTTTAAATCTTACAAAAATGTTTTAATTGTCTAAAAACTTAGTTAAACTATAGGAGTTATGCTGGAAAACCTTTTCTTGCCCTTTAACTCTAAAAATTTCACTAGTCTTTCAGATGAAAAGTTCATAATCAAATGGTCTGGCATATCAATGGTCATTAATACTTCTATTGCTTTATCAAATCTTCCTACATCAAAGGCTATGTGAGAGTCACTGCCTACAGTAATCATCACCTCATATTCCTTGCATAGCCTAGCTATCTCAATACAATTATTTAGACTTCCATGTCTACTTGATACAAAAGAACTGTTGTTTATCTCAATTAGTGTACCTGTTTCCTTAGCCTTTTTCACAACTCTTTCATAATCTATAGGAAATGCAGGATTTCCGGGATGAGCGATGATATCAACATTTTTATTTTCCATTGCTTTTATAATTGCATTAGTGTTCTTTTCTTCCCCTCCTGATTCTATACAGGCTTCATGTAATGAAGCGATGACAATATCGAGTTTTGCTAGGTGTTCATCTATTATATCTAAATTCCCATCAAAGTCCATTATATTTGCCTCTACGCCTCTAAGTATTTGAACTCCATATATAGCTTCTGGTATGACCTTTTGATTTAAAATGTGCCAAATATTCGGAGCTCCCTGCATTGCTGGTCCATGGTCTGTTATAGCAACTATTTCTAAACCTTTATTATTTGCTTCTCTCGCTATCTCCATGACTGTACTATATGCATGACCGCTTGCAAGAGTATGGCAATGTGTATCAATAACGAATTTCATGTAAAATACAACTCCTTTACTTAATATTGACCTTGTCTATTTTCAGCTTGTTTTTTCTTTTCATACTCTTCCTTCATCCTTCTATCTAATTCCATAGCTGCATTGTAGCCAAATTGCTTTTGTCTAGTATTTCTTGTAGCCACCTCAAGTATCATTGCAACATTTCTTCCTGGTCGTACTGGCATTGTTAGCTTAGGTACTTTTTTACCTAAAATATCAATATACTCATCATCCAATCCTAATCTATCATACTCTTTTTTAGGATCCCAATCCTCCAATTGTACTACTAAATCTATAGCTTCCCACTTTTTAACTGCTCCTGTTCCATATAGTCTTTCTATATCTAATATTCCAAGTCCTCTTATTTCTAAAAAATACCTGATAAGATCTGGTGATTCACCAATAAGCAAATCTTCTCCTACCTTCTTAACTTGAACAGCATCATCTGCAACAAGTCTATGACCTCTTTTCACCAGTTCAAGTGCAGTTTCACTTTTTCCTACTCCACTCTCTCCTGTTAATAATATTCCCATTCCATAGACTTCTACTAGTACTCCATGCATAGTTATTTGCGGAGCTAATGCTTCGTCTAAATAATTTACTAGTCTATTAGTAAATTTTGTAGTTACCATGTCAGTTCTAAGTACGTTTTTATCATACTTTTCCGCTGCCATAAGAATTTCATCAAAAACCTCAAGATTTCTCGTAAGTACAACTGCTGGTATTGGATACTGAAAAATTGAATCTATTCTTCTTGCTCTAATATCTTTTTCCATGCCTTGTAAAAAGTGCCATTCTGCATTTCCAATTATCTGAATCCTTTTATATCCAAAATACTTAAAAAAACCAGCAATCTGAAGCCCTAACCTATTTATTTCATTCCTGGTTATTTCAGAAACAGAATTTTTCGGTTTATATATAACCTCCAAACCTAAATCCTGTACTAATTTATCAATTGATACTGACCTCATACTATTCCTCCTTTGTTTGCTTATTATTTCTAAAAAAGTCATATACCTGCTGAGCAGCTAACTTGTTCATCCCTTCAACATCTGCCAGCTCTTCTACAGTTGCTTTTTTTATATTATCTACAGAACCAAAGACTCTTAAAAGAGCTTTCTTTCTTTTATCTCCAATCCCTTTAATATCATCAAGTATAGACTTTATCATTTTTTTATCTCTAAGGCTTCTATGGTATGTTATTGCAAATCTATGAGCCTCATCCTGTATTCTAGTTATTAGCTTAAAACTTTCGCTATTTGGTGGTAAACTTATTTCATCGTCTTCATATGTCAAAGCTCTGGTTCTATGAAAATCATCCTTTACAAGGCCACAAACAGGTATGTGGATACCTAACTCCTTTAAAACTTTCTTAGCTACATTAACCTGTCCTTTTCCCCCATCCATCATAATCAGATCTGGAAAAACTGAAAAGCTTTCTACTGTAGATAGGTTTTCTTTAATCATTTCTTTTTCCTTAATTCCTCTACTAAATCTTCTATATATGATTTCCTCCATGCTTCCATAGTCATCTGGACCAATTACTGTCTTTATTTTAAACCGTCTATAATCACTATTTTTTGACTGTCCATTTTCAAAAACTACCATGGAGCCAACTGATTCTACTCCTTGAATATTTGAAATGTCAAATGCCTCTATTCTTCTTGGTATATCATCAAGCTGTAAAACTTCTTTCAGCTCATTTAATGCCTTCTCATTGCCTTCCATCTTTCTTTTTAGCTTATCACTATATTTATCTAGCATGTCTAAGGCATTTTTCCTAACCATTTCAACTAATAAATTCTTCTCCCCACGTTTCGGAACTCTTATGCTTACCTTTGAGCCTCTCTTGTCACTAAGCCAGCTAGTGACAGTATCAATATCTTCGAATTCCTCTTCTATTAGTATTTCTTTAGGCACATATGAGGTTCCTATATAAAATTGCTTTACAAAGGAACTGAGTATATCACCTCTACTTTGATATTCAGTGTCTGTAAGTATAAAATGCTCTCTGCCTGTAACTTTTCCGCCCCTTACAAAAAATATTTGTACACAAGCCTCATCTATTCCTGTTGCCATTCCTATTATATCCTGATCTACCATAGTAGTTGTAGATACAATCTTCTGTTTTTCCAGCATTAAATTTAATGAATTTATCTTATCTCTATATTTTGCAGCATTTTCAAAGTCCAAATTCTTGGCAGCTTCTTTCATTTTATCCTCTATTATCTCTATAAGTTTTTCTTCTTTGCCATTTAAAAACATGATAATTTCATCTATCATTTCCATATATTTTTTCTCGTCCACATCATGATGACATGGTCCAAAGCATTTCCCTATATAATAGTTAAGACAAGGTCTTTGTCTTTTTTCATTTTTATTAAAATTCATCTTACATGTTCTAAGAGGATATAGATTATTGATAATATCTAATGTATCATTTACGGCACCTACACTAGTATAAGGGCCAAAATATTTTGCCCCATCTTTAATAATCCTCCTAGTCTTCATTACCCTTGGAAACATTTCATTTGTAGTGACCTTTATATATGGATACTGCTTATCATCTCTAAGTAAAATATTGTACTTAGGTTTATGTTTTTTTATTAAATTCGCCTCAAGAATTAAAGCTTCTACTTCTGTATCTGTAATAATATACTCAAACTCCTCTATATTTTTCACCATTGCATTTACTTTTGGTGTATGGTTTTTTGACGATTGAAAATATTGCCTAACTCTTTTTTTAAGAGATATAGCTTTGCCAACATATATTATCTGTTCATTCTTATCTTTCATCAAATATACACCAGGTTTATCTGGTAGCTTTTTTAACTCTTCTTCTATATTAAACAATGATTTCACCCTTATTTCTTTAATAATATATAATTATAATACCACATTTAGTGTTGTTTAAATTGAAAAAATGTATATAATTTAGATAGTAGAAAGTTTTTATTCAGGAGGTAAATCATGTCGCAAACGAAAAAAGCTGTAATATTCTTTTTATCATTTTTCACTATTATAATATTATTATCTCTATTATTTCAATCCATGAGCGCTCTTTTCGTTAATATGAATGAGAGTTTAATGTTCAATGTTATTTCTCCCTTGTTTACTACTATAGGACTAGTAATGTTTTTAATATTACAGTCAGTAATAAGATATTTATTTTATAGAAAGACTTTAAACTCCAATACTAATTTGGTGTATGCTAGTATAACCAAATTTGGTATGAAAGAAAGAATGCTTCCTTATGCATTTCTTATACTAATACATTTAGCGCCCTTTTTGGGTAATATAATATTTGATCATACTTTTATGATTCGAATTCTACTTTTTATAGGCTCTATAATCATTATTGAGTTATTGCTAAGAGTATCTAACAAAAAAACTAAGGTATTCTTTCAGAGAAGTGGAATCCTGATTGCTGGCTTCGATGCTAGGCTGGAGATTCCTTTAGGTGTGAGTATAAATATTAAAAATGATTCAGGCTTTTATAGCTACAATGATATTGAAGAATATGCAGTATTACCTGACCGTATTGAGCTTAAACTAGTGAACAGTTATGGCAAAATTGAGTTTATGGCCAATGGAGAATTAAAAAGACAGATTACTGGGTTAATGGTACAAAATAAAGTTCCTGTTAAGAAGGCAGCTGAATAGAGATATACAATTAAACCAACGGGGTTGCGCTCATTTTTAAGCGCAACCCCATTGATTTGCCTAGCTCCCTCAAGCTTACAGTTTTTGTGCATTATGAAGGTTGTCCTACGTTTTATCATTAAAATTATAGCTTAAATTCTGAAATGCTTCGTTTCATTTCATCTGCTAAGTTACCTAAGTATTCGCTAGAACTTGCAATTTGCTCCATTGAAGCTGTTAATTCCTCAATAGATGCAGACGCCTCTTCTGTTCCAGCTGCATTTTCCTCTGCTATTGCTGACAGATTTTGTGTAAGGTCTATTAACTTGTTTTTTCTTATATTCATTTCCTTTGCTGAATCATTAAGTCTTATAATTATAGTTTTCACAATATCAATGGCTAATGCAATAGTTTCAAACTTAGTCTTAGTTTCCTCAACACTAATTTTTTGTTCATCAGCTAGCTCTTTTATTTCTAACATTTCCTGCACTGCATTTTCAGAATCTGTTTTTAAATATAAAATTAGTTCTTTTATCTCTTCAGTAAAGCTATTAGACTGATCTGCTAACTTCCTTATTTCTTCAGCAACTACAGCAAATCCTTTTCCAGCCTCCCCAGCTCTTGCTGCTTCTATAGCTGCATTAAGAGCTAACAAATTAGTTTGCTCAGATATTTTCTTGATCATCTCGCTTGCAGCTTCTATTTTTTCTGCATTTTCCTTATTATTTATGACGATATTATTTATATGCTCTATTACTTCATTGTTTTTCTCTGTTTTTTGGATAAGTCCTCCGAGAACTATAAACCCATCCTCTTTTTGATTGTCTATTTTTTCTATAGCATTGTTAAGTTCTCTAGTACAATCATCACATTCATCAAATAGCTTTCCAATATCCTCAATGTATCCTGCAGATATTTCAGTATCTTTGGCTTGTTCACTTGCCCCCTTAGCTATTTCCTCTACAGCCTTAGCAACCTCATCTGATGCTATGGCTGTCTGATTTGTGACATCGATAAGTTCAGATGAAGAAGTACCTACATGTTGAGAAACTTCCATAGTTTTTCCAATAATGTTCCTGAAATTGCTTTGCATTTTTATAAGAGCCTTTGCTATACTACCAATTTCATCATCTCTTTTACTATATAAATTTACCTCTTTATCTCGCTTAAACGTCAGATTATAATTAGACAATGTCTCAATTTCTTCAGTTAGACTTATTATACTCTTTGCAATACTATTAGAACGTACAAATAGTACTATACCTAAAAGAATGCAAGAAAATAGCCCAATTCCTCCAATGAAGTATATATTTCTTTTAATACTTGAATCTATCCTTTCAATAGATAACCCAAGGTTCAGTATCCCTACTTTTTGCCCTTCTATAGTAATAGGAGCCATTACATCATATACTGTAACATTTTTACTTTCTAAAAAATATTCACGTATATAATAATCTCCATTCTCAATAGCATTAACAATGTTCTCATCTGCTAAAAAATCCCCTATCGTAAATAACTCAGCATCACTAGTTGCTTCTATTTCCATATCATTATTAATAAAAGTAGCATAAATTATCTCTTCATTTTGTGATAACTCTAGTGATAGGTTTTGATATCCATATCTTTGAGTCATTTCATGGACTTTATCGCCTGATATTGCAATTTGAACGAATTCCCCATTTGGTGCCTTTACTGCCCCAAATTTATAATATTTTTCTTCTTCTGAAGCCATATCTCTTCTAATATCTTCCATGATTTCTTTTTCATTACTTCTTGAAAATATAGTTAGTGGATGGTCTTCACCTGGTTGCCAGCCAATGTCACCTCTCACAGTAGAATGTGTCATGACTCTATCAATACCATACCAATATATTTCATCAATAGTAGATCTATTAGCTATTTCATCTAGCAACTCATTGCTCAAATTTTCACGATTAGCTATGACATCACGGGCTGCTGTTCTCATATTTTCTTCTAACATAGCATTAATTTCTTTTAATGCATATCTATTGTCTTCTATTCTCTTGATAACTTGTTGTACTAGCTCTTGGCTATGTGCCTCCATCTCATTGACTAAGCTTTGTCTTAATAAGACAGAAGATATAACTCCTATAAGCAAAATACCAATACACACAGCTATTAAAGGAAAAACTGTTATCTTACTTTTAATTGATCCTCTCTTTTTATCTTTTTTATGCATTTTAACACTCCCCCTCTAATTCATAATAACTTGATTGTGCTGATACTCTCTAATATTGATAATAAATATATACGCACGATTAAATTGTTATGTTCACCATCCTTATGTTATATATTTTTTTGCAATCGTTTTCCCAGACTTCATACAGTACACATATGTCTATTACTATACCAAGTTTCATGCCAACTTTTAATTACTAGTAATAATTCTCATATCAATTAAGCAAATAGCTTTACCTTCTTGTTCAGATAGTAGTCTATTATTTACTTCTTAAAGTTGAATATAAAGTAAACAAGTATGAAATAATCACATACTATGAAATTATTTCATACTTGCTTGCTTCATTTTCAGATTAATTTACCGCGTACAAAAATCGTCAGGTATTCATAAAATACATATCTGCCGATTTCATCTAATTTTTATGATTTGCTTAAGAGGATTAAAACTATAATGTATGTTTTCTATCTATTATACTTCCTTCAGTATATATATAATCATACTCCTATTGTTTTAAAAGTATCAAGGAACTCAAATAAAAAATATATGCACTACATATTTTTTAAGTAAAATATAGCTAATTGGGTTCTATCTCTTAATTTCAACTTCTCCAAGAGTCCAGATATATAGTTTCTAACAGTACCATCACTTAACTTAGCCCCTATTTCTTTATTAGATAAGCCTTCTGATATGAGTTGTAATATCTCCAGTTCTCGACTTCCTAATTCATAATTAATTTTAGACTTATGAAGCTTATCTTTTAACATTAATGTTAAAGTATTTACCACTTCTTTATCTAGAACAGTATTGCCTCTATATACAGTTCTTAAACTGTCAATTATACTGTCAGAAGATTGATTCTTTAATATATAGCCTTCTGCACCATTTTTCACTGCTTCTTTTATGTATTCATCATCCTTAAAGGTTGTTAATATGATAATCTTTATATCATTAAAATGTTCTTTTATGAGCTTTGTACCTAGTACTCCATCCATTATAGGCATTCTTATATCCATAAGAACTATATCTGGTCTTAGCTTCTGACACAGTTCAAAGGCTTGTTGTCCATTAGATGCTATTCCTACTACTTCTATATCTGATTCCAAGCTTAAAAGTAATTTAAGACTGTCCCTAATTAACGCGTCATCATCAACTATTAGAACCTTCAATGCACACACCTCCTTGAACATTTTCTCTTGGAATAATAGCAACTATCATAAACCCATCATTTGAATCTATAGAAATATTTCCACAGCAATATAAATAAATTTAAAGTTAAAAGTCCTAAGCTTAACTTAAGTAGTCGCATTGCTAGAATAAGCACTATGATAATTTGGATACCTATAATTGTTATAAAACTTAGAATATTTTGCAGCATATAACTTTTGTTAGTAACAGGTGAGCTAAATACTCTAGTAATTGTTGTGAGTGCAATAGAGTGCAATAGGGACAGTGCAATAGGGACAGTGCAATAGGGACAGTGCAATAGGGACAGTGCAATAGGGACGGTTCTTTTTGCATTACTTTCTTGATGCAAAAAGAACCGTCCCTACTGCATTTTTACCTAATACTATTTATCAAATCATCAATATTTGAATAGGGAGCATTTAAGGTTTTAGCCCGTTGAAGCTCTTGTTTGGCTTGTTCAAACTGCCCCATATCGTAATAAACAATTCCTAGCATATAGTGTCCATCTTTAGGGGACAATTTTGCCAAAGTCTTAGCATATTCTACTGCTTTATTATAGTTACCAGTTATTGCTTCCGCCTTCGTAGTTATCCAAAGTACCTCTATTTTGATATTTTTATTTGTAGGCTTTTGATTTAAAATCTCTTCTCCTAAACTTGCTGCTTCCTTCCAATTTTGATTGGAATCATATTTATATAGTTCTTCCAGTTTTACAAGTACATTATTGTTTCCATAATTAAAGCCATATACTAATCCAGAAGCTCCAATTACTATAGTTAATAGAATAAATATTGTCTTACTAAGATACCACTTCCTGTTGTTATCTTTAACCTTTACTATTCCAGAAGCTAGAAATCCACCTAATAAACCACCCATGTGTCCAAAGTTATCTATACCTGTATTCATAAATCCATAAGCCAAATTTATTGCTAAAGTTATGAGGATACTTCTACCAAAATAAATCTTAAAAAGATTGGGAAATTCAACACCAAAGTATAAAAGTGTTCCCAACAATCCGAATATAGCTCCTGAAGCACCAACTGAAGGATTTATTGAAAACATAAAGCTTAGGAGACTTCCCATAAATCCAGCTGTTACATATATAAATAGAAACTTGCCTTTGCCATATATTCTTTCTACTGTTGGTCCAACGGCATATAAAGAATAACAATTGACAAGCAAATGTGTAAAATCAGCATGTAAAAATATTGGGGTTATAAATCTCCAGTACTGACCATTTATAATATTGATATTGATTTTAGCTCCAAAATCAAATAATAATTGACTGTAACTTCTGCCAGTTCTTAATGAAATATAATTCAGCAAAGCCCACATTGCTACATTAACAATGATTAATATATATGTGATTATTGGCCTCTTAACATTTAGGGTCACTACTTTTCTTACTTGATAATAGTTCCCTTCATTATAATTCATATTATTTTCATCCATAATCATAATCCTTTCTAGTTTTTAATTTGTCTACTACAATCACCTTCATATTAAATATTGTATTGTTATTAATAAAATATTTCAACTTAAACCTTCTACTTATAGGTAATAGCACTAATTTATTAATCATATAATCCTAGTAATAAGTCATAGGGAGGGAGATAATGGTTATATTTATTAGAACACAAATGATTAAGGCAGTATTAGTAGTTATGGCCCTCTTAGTCATACTTCTATTAGGAATGTACTTTTTCAGTCAATATGATAATAACTCTACTGTATTTGTAGATGATAGTATGAAAGAGTTCCTGACTTTAAAGGTTCAAGATATATTTAATAAAAGGAACCAAGCAATACTTAATAAAAAGTCCGATATTCTAGATAGCTTATATGATAAATCAGTACGAAATGGCCTATGGGCATATGAGCATGAGATAAAAAAAATGAAATACCTTCATAGTTGGTCAAATAGGCAATCTGTGGATTTCACAAACATTAACTCACAAATTATAGTTAGAAGTATTAAAGAAAAAGGAAATGGCTATACCTTAAATATTCTGGCATCAACAGAATATGAGTACTATTATTTAGATAGTCCTGAAATTAAAAATACTTTTAGAATTGGTACTTATCATTCCCTTGATCTAATGCCGAAGGACGATAAACTTTTAATCACAAAGGAATGGTATACTGATCCCTTTGCTGATTCATTACATTTAGATGAGTTGAAAAACGAAGAAATAAAAAAGATTATTTCATCTGGAGAGCCTAGGGACCTATCTTCATTAAATGAACGCCGAATAAAAGCAGTAGAATATGCTGATAAATTCTGTGGTGCGGCAAGCCTTCCTGAGCATGGATTTAAATATAATCCTAAATACAGAAACTATAATTCTCAAGGTGGAGATTGTACTAATTTTGCTTCTCAGATAATGTATGCAGGGGGCTTTAAAAAAAATGGCACCTGGAATTATTCAAATGGAGCTGGGTCTAAAGCTTGGGTAAATGCACAGGGCTTCAAAGATTATATGCTTTATAGTGGAAGAGCATCTTTAATAACCAATGGAAGCTACGATAAGGTTTTGAAGGCTTCCTATAAGTTACTACCTGGTGATATAGTAGCTTATGAGAAGAAAGGGAAAATTGCTCATATATCTATTGTAACAGGCATAGATTCTAAAGGATATGCTCTTGTAAACTCTCATAACTCTGACAGATACAGAGTTCCATGGGATTTGGGCTGGAATGATAAAGGAATTAAGTTTTGGCTCATTCATGTCCATTTTTAAATATAATTTAAGTAGCAAGGGTTATTTAAGTTATCCCTTGCTTTTATTTTGTGCTGAATAAGAATATACTAATCGGTTTTATATATAATTAATATTATTAATTATGTAATTAAAATAATTAAGTTTAAGCTTTAATATTTTTATAAAATGTATTGACAATTTTAAAATATCAATTACAATAATAATATAACCGGAAAATTAAAAACTGTCATAAGGAGGTTCAGCACCATGAAGGATTTGCTATTAAAAAGAAAAAGTAAGTTTATTTTGTACGTCATAGCTTGCTTTCTACCAGTAATAGATACCTTGTTAAGAAATGTCTCCATAGCACTACTAATTGGAAGTATAGAAAGAGGAGATATTGATTACTTTTTAAAAGTCCTTGCACTTTCAATCTTTTTTACTATCTTTGGTGTTGTGCTCTATGTTATATCTAGATTCATGAGAATCAGCTATATGAGAGATACAATCTTAGACGTAAGAATAAATGCTTTCGACAGAATTTTAAAATATTCATATAAGAATTTTAGTAAAAAATCTAAAGATGTATACATATCAAATCTTGTAAATGACATCAATATTTTTGAACAAAACTTCTTTCTAAGGCTAATAAATACAATTTTTCAAGGTGGATGGTATCTTGTATCTTTAATAATACTATTTTTCTTGGATTTTAAGTTCGCATCAGGAATTTTTGCTGTATCTATAATAATGTTTTTCATAAGTAAATCCTTTGAAAGTAAGACTGTAAGATTGCAGGAAGAAGTTTCTGAAAATAATGAAAATTTTACTACAAATATTTCTAATACTTTTAATGGACTTGAAATATTAAAGCTAAACAATATAGAAGACAAGTTTCTATATAATACTCTAAAAGCCATAGATAAGGTAGAGAAAAAGAAGCTTTATTATACTGTATTTACTGATGGACAGAGAAGCTTTACTAACTTTCTTGGCTTTGGAATATTTGTTGGTATAATACTGTATTGTATTAATTTAGTTTTGCAAGGGGCATCTTTTACTAAGATAACATTGATGATACAATTATCTAACGGTTGTATATGGCCTATAGTTCAAATCCTTCCTTGGTTTAATGAATTAAAGGCTTCAGCTAAAATATACGATAAGATTACTAGGGATGATGAAGAAAAGGTTTCAGATATAGTGAAAGAAAAAGAATTTAAGTTTGAATCAAAATTAGAAGTAAGCAATCTAGAGTTTAACTATGACAACAAAGAAGTTTTTAAGGGGGCATCCTTTACTATTGAGAAGGGAAAAAAATATCTGCTTAAAGGTGCTAGTGGAGCTGGAAAATCAACTTTAATTAACCTTCTTTCAATGGTCAATGATGACTACAAAGGAAAGATAGCTTTAGACGGCATAGATTATAGAGAGATTAACGAAAAAAGCTTCAACGACAATATAGCTTTTATCTATCAAGATGTGTTTTTATTTGAAGATACTATTTACAATAATATTGCATTATTCAAGGAAATACCGGAAGAAAAAATATTAAAGGCTGCTGAAGGAGCTGGATTATCAGAGTTTCTTAAAGAAAGAGCAGAAGGATTACAGGAAAAACTAATGGAAAATGGTAAGAATCTCTCCGGTGGTCAAAGACAGAGAATATCTATAGCTAGAGCATTGGCAAAAGGTGCTAATATTTTATTTGTAGATGAAGCTACATCAAGCTTAAATGAAGAACTAGGTAGAGCCATAGAGAATACACTTTTATCCTTAGATAGTACAGTTATTGCCATCTCTCATAGATACTATGAAGGGCTTAGTGAAAAATATGATTATGTACTTGAGGTAAAAGACGGTCAAGTATATCAACATAATAGTCAGGAGTACTTTAACATGGAGGCGATGGCTATATGAAGAAATCAATATTTAAAGCAATTCCATATCTAATATTAGTTACTATTATTGCCTTAGTATGTGCTGTACTAGAAGGTGCTTTATCTATTTCAATGATGAAGACTATTGATATAGCTGTATCTGGTAATATGGATTCATTTAAAAGTGAAGCAATAAAGCTCATAATTCTTGCATTGTCAATATTGCCTGCTAGTATTCTATTATCCTTTGGAAAAGGACTTTATAAAAGAAAGGCTATATTGTCAGCAAAAATTAATTTTGTTAGTAGAGTATTTAAGAAAAACATCAATGAGTTTCAAAGAGATAATAATGCAAAGTATGTGTCTGCCTTAACTAATGATGTAAATACTATTGAAACTAATTATATAGATGGAATATATGAGGTTATACTGGGAATTATATACTCCATAGTTAGTGTTGGAGTTATCGCATATGTTAGCCCAGTTGCACTTGGAATCGGAACTGGTATAGGTGTTATCAGTACTCTACTTTCTATTTTAATAGGTAGGCCTATGCAAAAGCACCATAATCAGAGAAGCGAGCTTTATGAGGGTTATACCTCTTATATTAAAGAGGTTCTAAGCGCCTTTCATATAATCAAATCTAATAACTTAACTGATAAAGTAAAGAGTGATTTTTATAACAAAAGCCATAGTATTCAACAAAAAGGATATATTATTGACAAAATATATACCTATATCAGTGCCCTACAAAATCTTAATATGATACTTGCTCTTATGGCTCTACTTGGTATATCAGCTTATATGGCCATAAAGGGAAGCCTCACTTTAGGAGGAGTTATACTAATTATCAACAATATGGAAAAAATCATTGTACCTATAATGAGGTTTGGAGAATGGATGCCTAAGATATTTGCAACTAAGAAGTTATTCTCAAAGATTGAGGATACTCTTACAAATCAAGATAATTATGAAGAAACTATTTCTTTAGAAAGCTTCAATGATTCAATTGAGTTTAGTAACGTAACTTTTGGATATGAAGATGAAGATATCTTACAAAATATTAGTCTATCTCTGAAAAAAGGCGAAAAATATTTAGTAATAGGACCTAGTGGTGGTGGAAAATCTACACTATTAAAGCTATTAAGAAAATACTTCTCACCTAAGAGTGGAGAAATATTAATAGACAATCAAAATCTTAAGGATATTATTAAAACAAGCTATTTTAGACATATATCAAATATAGAACAAAATGTGTTCCTATTTGAAGATACTTTAAAAAATAATATTACTTTATATAAAGATTTTTCAGATGAGGAAATAAATACTGCTATTGAAAACGCAGGATTAAAAAGCTTTATTGAAGCTCTTCCCCAAGGATTAGATACTATAATTTATGATAATGGTAAGAATATCTCTGGTGGTGAAAAGAGCAGAGTCGCCATAGCTAGAGGGCTTCTTCAAAAAGCAGATATTATCTTTTTAGATGAAGCCTTCGCAAGCTTAGACTCTAAAATTGCCAAGGAAATAGAAAATACTATTCTCAATCTAGAGGGAATAACAGTAGTAAATGTAAGCCATGTAATATTTGAAGAGTCAAAGAAAAAGTATGATAATGTGTTTGTTGTTAAAAATAAAGGAGTTTACTCAGTTTAGAAACATTACTTTTTTCATTCCCCTAAAGCAGGACAACGGACTTATTGCTTCGTTCTCCTGCTTTATTTATGCCACTTTATCTGATATAATAAATATACCAAATAGAGGAAAAGCTAAGGTGATTGAAATGAAAATAATTATAGATGCTGATGGCTGTCCTGTAGTAGAGTTAACCATTAAAATAGCTAAAGAATATAAGATAGGAGTCACTATAGTAAAAAACTATGCCCACGAAATCTACGATGACTATGCCACTGTAATCACTGTAGACCTAGCTCCAGATAGTGTTGATTATTATATAGTCAATATTACTGAAAAAAATGATATAGTAGTGACTCAAGATTATGGTCTTGCAGCTATGGTTTTGTCAAAGCTTGGAATATGCATCAATCAAAATGGACTTATTATATCTAATGATAATATTGATGAGCTTTTGAGAAGAAGGCATTTTCACAGCGAGTTACGACGAAAACATAAGTACTATACTAAAGCTAAAAAAAGAGAGTCTGATAATAATATTGAGTTTGAAAGGAATTTAAGGACTTTAATCGAGAAGAATATGAAAATGTTATAATACAACAAAAAATAAAGGGTGGGGACGATGCCAATTTTTATATCCTCAGAGAATGAGCGCAACAGAAAGCTTCCTAAATAGCATGAGGGGTTGGCCTGAAAGCCACCCCATATATTATATGAACATTATTATCCCTCTAACCATTCCATTCTTATCAATAACTGCACCTAAAACATCTCCACACTTTAAATCCTCAAATTCAATATTCATGACTTTGTCATTTCTTTGAAGAATTATTATTGCATCATCTTTTACAGTTAGTATTGGAGTGATTTCTATGGAGTTGTCGTCTATGTGCTGCTCTATTTCTATGGTTCTATTTTTATGGTCTATCTTAGTTATCATTCCATATACAAACTTTTCTCCATTTAAATAATCACACTCTGGAAAATCCTTATACTTATTTATGATAACCTTATTTGCACTATTATCCCATTTAACTTCGCATCCTATGCCTTCTGCTACTGCCCTAATTGGTACAAAGGTTCTGTTATTATAAATAAATGGTTCTGTATCTGTTTCAATTATCTCTCCATTTACTTCTATTCTTGTCCCATTAATTAGTACGTCAATTCTTTTGAAATATCCTCCTGCAAAGGAGGTAGCTGATAATAGTAGAATTATACCTATGAATAAAATTAATAAAGCCTTTTTCATAATAAAACCCCCTAATCTGTTATAATATGAGTTTTGACAAATTAGAGGGATTTATTCAAATATATTATTTTTCTAGCATTTTTTTAAGAAATTGTCCAGTATAGGACTCCTCAACACTGCATATCTCCTCAGGTGTTCCTTGAGCTACTATAGTTCCACCCTTGTCTCCTCCTTCAGGTCCTAGGTCAATTATATAGTCAGATGTCTTTATAACATCTAGATTATGCTCTATAACTAATACAGCATTTCCAGCATCTACTAATTTATTTAACACCTTTATAAGCTTGTGTATATCTGCTATATGAAGTCCTGTTGTAGGTTCATCAAGAATATATAATGTCTTTCCTGTACTTCTCTTGCTAAGCTCAGTAGCTAACTTTACTCTTTGTGCTTCTCCACCTGAAAGTTGTGTTGAAGGTTGCCCTAGCTTAATATAGCCTAATCCAACTTCATACATAGTTTCTATTTTTCTCTTTATGCTTGGTATACTATCAAAGAATTCTAAGGCCTCCTCCACTGTCATATCTAAAATATCAGAGATAGTTTTGCCTTTATATTTAACTTGTAGGGTTTCTCTATTGTATCTCTTGCCCTTGCATACCTCACAAGGAACATACACATCTGGAAGGAAGTGCATTTCAATTTTTAATATACCGTCTCCCTTACAAGCTTCACATCTTCCTCCTTTTACATTAAAGCTAAACCTTCCTTTGCTATATCCTCTTGCTTTTGCCTCAGGAGTCATAGCAAATAAGTCTCTAATCTGGTCAAACACTCCTGTATATGTTGCAGGATTCGATCTTGGAGTTCTTCCTATAGGTGATTGGTCAATTTCAATAATCTTATCTATATGTTCAATTCCAAGAATTTTTTTATGCTTTCCAGGTTTGTCTTTAGATCTATACAATTCCTGTGCCAAGCTTTTATAAAGTATTTCATTTACTAAAGTACTTTTCCCTGATCCAGAAACACCAGTAATAGATGTGAATACTCCAAGAGGTATCTTAACATCTATATTTTTCAAATTGTTTTCTGAGGCACCTTTTATTTCAATCCATTTACCATTAAGCTTTCTTCTTTCCTTTGGAACCTCTATTTTCTTTTTGCCGCTTAAATATTGTCCAGTAATAGACTCTTCACATTTTTTAATATCGTCAATAGTTCCTTCTGCTATTATATATCCACCATGAACACCTGCACCTGGTCCTATATCTACTATATGATCAGCACAATACATAGTATCCTCGTCATGCTCGACTACTATTAGAGTATTACCTAAGTCAGTTAAATTTCTAAGAGCTTTTAATAGCTTATCATTGTCTCTTTGATGAAGCCCGATGCTTGGTTCATCTAATACATATAGTACACCTACCAAACTTGAACCTATCTGAGTAGCTAGTCTAATTCTCTGTGCCTCTCCTCCTGAAAGAGTCCCGGCATTTCTTGACAGTGTAAGATAATCTAGTCCAACATCTACAAGAAAGTTTAGTCTTTCTTTTATCTCTTTAAGTATCTGATTAGCTATTTTCTCTTGCATTTCAGTAAGCTTTAATTCATTTACAAAATCTATTGCCTGTCTTACTGACATATCTGTAAACTCAGATATGTTAAGTCCTCCTACAGTAACTGCAAGTATCTCTGGCCTTAATCTATTCCCATTGCAATCAGGACATGGGATGATACTCATATATTCTTCTATTTTATCCTTCATATAATCAGAGTTTGTTTCGCTATATCTTCTTTCGAAATTAGGTATTACACCTTCAAAAGCCGCCTTAAAGGTTTTCCACCCTCCAAATCTGCTATCAAATTCAAATTCTAGTTCTCTTTCTCCTGTGCCGTAGAGTATATCATCTATTAATTCTTTTGGTGCCTCTCCAATAGGTGCATCTAAATCAAATTTATAGTATTCTGCAATAGCTCTAAACATTTTTATATAATATGTGTCATCAGAAGAATTTGCATAAGGGGCTATGGCACCCTGATTTATAGATATATTTTTGTTAGGAATAATGAGCTCAGGATCTATTTTCATGTGACTTCCTAGTCCATTACAAGTAGGACACATTCCAAAAGGGCTATTGAATGAAAACATTCTTGGTGCCAATTCTTCTATTCCTACACCACAGTCAGGACATGAAAGCTTTTGACTAAATAGTAGTTCTTCTTTTTCCAGTACATCTACTATAACAAGTCCATCTGAAAGCTTTAAGGCTGTTTCTAAGGAATCTGTTAGTCTCTTCTCTATTCCTTCCTTGACTACTATTCTATCTACTATTACTTCTATTGTGTGTTTTTTAGTTTTTTCAAGCTTTATGTCATCACTTAACTCCATCATTTCTCCATCTATTCTAACTCTGACAAAGCCCTCTTTTCTAATACTTTCAAGTACTTTTTGATGCTCTCCCTTACGTCCTCTAATAATCGGAGCAAGTAATTGAAGTTTTGTTCTTTCTTCTAGTGACATTATTTGATCTACCATCTGGTCTATTGATTGGGACGCAATCTCTTTTCCGCATTTATAACAGTGAGGAGTACCTATTCTAGCATATAGAAGCCTTAGGTAGTCATAAATTTCTGTTACTGTACCAACTGTAGATCTAGGGTTTTTGCTTGTTGTCTTTTGGTCTATTGATATAGCAGGCGACAGTCCTTCTATATATTCTACATCTGGCTTTTCCATTTGTCCTAAAAACTGTCTTGCATAAGCAGAAAGACTTTCTACATATCTTCTTTGTCCCTCTGCGTATATGGTATCAAATGCTAAGGAGGACTTTCCTGAACCACTTAAACCTGTTAGTACAATGAATTTATTCCTTGGAAGCTCTATATTTATATTTTTTAAGTTGTTTTCTTTAGCTCCTCTTATTATTATTTTATCTTTTAACATATTGCACCTCGTTTTTCTTAAATGAGTACTTAGATTCTAGATTCTTCGTTTAAAGCTCTTTTACAGTTTACCCTTTAACTCACTGATTTTATCTCTTAATTCAGCTGCTCTTTCAAATTGTAAATTCTCTGCTGCCTCAAACATTTCTATCTCTAGGTTTTTAATCAGAGCTATTAGTTCATCCTTATTAATTTCTTTTTCCTTGTCATATCCATATTTGTCATAGTCTTCTGCAACCTTAGTGGCCTCTATAACATCTCTAATTCCTTTTTTAATAGTTTGAGGGACGATATTATGTTCTTTGTTATACTCGATTTGTATATGTCTTCTTCTATTAGTTTCATCTATAGCTCTTTTCATTGAATTAGTGATGCTATCAGCATACATTATAACCTTACCATCTGCATTTCTAGCTGCTCTACCTATTGTCTGTACCATTGATGTTTCAGATCTTAAGAATCCTTCCTTATCAGCATCTAATATGGCCACTAATGAAACCTCAGGTAAGTCTAATCCTTCTCTTAACAGGTTAATACCTACTAAAACGTCGAACTTACCCATTCTAAGATCCCTGATTATTTCCATTCTTTCAATAGTCTTAATATCTGAATGCAAATAAGTTACCTTTATCCCTATTTCTTTAAAATAGTTTGTTAAATCTTCAGACATTTTTTTAGTAAGGGTAGTAATTAAAACTCTTTCATTACGCTCTGCTCTAATATTTATCTCTTTAACTAGGTCGTCTATTTGATTTCTAGTAGGTCTAACTTCAATCACTGGATCCAATAGTCCTGTAGGTCTGATAATTTGCTCTACAACTTGTTGAGAATGCTCCAACTCATAAGAACCAGGAGTAGCACTTACATATATAACCTGATTAATATGCTTTTCAAATTCTTCAAATTGAAGAGGTCTATTGTCTAGTGCTGATGGAAGTCTAAATCCATAATCAACTAATGTAGTCTTTCGAGATTTATCTCCTGCATACATTCCTCTGATTTGAGGTATAGTTACATGCGACTCATCTATAAACATTAGAAAATCATCTGGAAAATAGTCTAACAATGTATATGGCTTGCTTCCAGGTGGTCTAGCGCTAATGTGTCTTGAGTAATTTTCTATACCTTGACAAAATCCCATTTCTCTTAGCATCTCAATATCGTACATTGTTCTTTGCTTTAGTCTCTGAGCTTCTAGAAGCTTATCTTCTGCTATCAATTCTTTTACTCTTTCTTCTAACTCCTCTTCTATACTTTTAATTGCTCTCTCTATTTTCTCAGGACTAGTAGCATAGTGTGAAGCAGGAAATATAGAGATATGACTTCTTGTCCCGATTATTTCTCCTGTTAGTGCGTTGACCTCAGTTAATCTCTCTACTTCGTCTCCAAATAGTTCAACTCGAATAGCATTTTCGTTAGAAGATGCGGGAAATATTTCTATGACATCTCCTCTGACTCTAAAGGTCCCCCTTACAAAA
Organism: Proteiniborus sp. DW1; assembly: GCF_900095305.1. Classification (NCBI taxonomy): domain Bacteria; kingdom Bacillati; phylum Bacillota; class Clostridia; order Eubacteriales; genus Proteiniborus; species Proteiniborus sp. DW1. The sequence continues at coordinate 89,060 of NZ_FMDO01000044.1, forward strand.
TTAATATCGTTCCTTTCATACTGTATATCTATAAGCTTTCTTAGTATCTCATCTCTATCCTTTATCATGCCAGGTCTTAGAGATAAAACTAAGTTTTCATAATCAATAGGGTCTCCTAAACCATATATACAGGAAACACTGGCTACTATTATAACATCTCTTCTTTCGAATAAAGCAGCAGTAGCTGAGTGTCTTAGCTTATCTATCTCGTCATTTATAGATGCGTCTTTTTCAATATAAGTATCTGTATGAGGTACATATGCCTCAGGTTGGTAATAATCATAATAGCTTACAAAATATTCTACAGCATTATCTGGGAAAAACTCTTTGAATTCACTGGTAAGCTGTGCTGCTAATGTTTTATTATGGGCTATCACTAGAGTTGGTTTTTGAGTCTTTTCAATAATATTTGCCATTGTAAAAGTTTTTCCAGAGCCTGTTACTCCTAAAAGAGTCTGATGCATAAGCTTGTTGTTTATTCCACAAACTAACTTTTCGATAGCCTTGGGCTGATCTCCCGTTGGCTTAAAATCAGACCTGATTTTAAATTTATTCATAGTATCACCTCATTTAGTGATGATAAATAATATATACCACAAAGAAAATAAAACTATATTTATAATTATTTGGAACATTTGTTCGTTTCCTATTATATATTTTGTCCCTATATAAGTCAATATACGAAAAAATATAATTTTAAAAAGATTTTTTTTAACTAGGCAGGGTATTCAGATTTATTGTTGAATATATAAAAGTAGTGCTAGGAGGGAGTTTTTAGATGAAAAAACAAATACTATACTTATCAATGATATTAACTTTGACAGCTTGCACACCTAAGAACAACGCACCCCTAATTGATTCAAGCATATCTGTTTTATCAGAGTCAAATATTGACTATAAGATAGATAAAACTGTTTTATCAAAAGGTTTCCAATCTATTATACCAAATGTTAAAGCACTTGAGAAAGAATACGAAAGACTTTTTTTGGTAAATTTGGGAGTTGTTGAATGTTCAATGGCTAACATTGATAGTATATCTAGAGTAAATAATGAAATAAATATATACACTTCAGTAGAAAAGAAATGGGGAAAAACAGATATAGTAGTTCCACAATTTACAGTTGAAATTAACGGCATAAAGAAAAGAGAATTAGAGGATATAAAATTCAATATAATACCTACTAACTATTCTCCTATTGCTTTAAAATTTGATAAATCTCAAGCTCTTAGTAAAATACATACTCAGCTAAATTACACTGATAATACTATGCCGAACGTAAACCTTATCAAAGACAAAGATGAATACATGTGGGAAATAACCCTAAATAACACTTTTATGAAAGATAATCCTAGTAGCCCTATATATATGCTCAATGTAAAGGTAAATTCAACTAGTGGTGAGATTATTGAAGCAAAGCCTATATTGCTATCAACTACAATAGACAAAGGCAAGATACTAGACCTCGCAGGTGACAAGCTATTAGCATATGTTAAAAAAGAAGTTGTGGAAAACTCAAACATGGAAAGCATATGGATATATGATATTCATAGTCAAGAAAAGCAAAAGATATATTCCACTCTTAACACCATATATTCTACAAGGTTTAGTCCTGACCTTAGCAAGTTAGCAATTATTGAGCATAATGGAACACTTTCAGATTTATATATTGTAGATTTAAAAAATAAGAATACACAAAAAATTACTCCAATGGATTATCAACACACTTGGAGTGTTGAATGGAAAGATAATAATTTGCTTTATGGTGTAAATAACGATAAAGATAAAATGTCAACTGTACTATTATTTGATACTTCTAAATATAATCCTGAAATTCTTTTTAATGTAAGAATGAATGTTACTGGGTTTGATTCGTATAGAGACAATTTTATCTTTATAGAAAAAGATAACTCTAAGGATGTATCAGATGTCTTTATTAAGGAAAACGAAAAGAGATTGAAAAAGATAGATAGAGGATTTAATGGTGAGTTTTTAAGCAAGGATAAACTATTATACACCAGAAAGCTTGATAAAGAAGATAAGTTTGAGCTATATATGTATGATATTGAAGAGCATGATGAAAAGATAGTTTTAGACTTAGATGTCAGAAAGTTTACTATAATTGATGATGAAAATATTCTAGTGATAGCTAAAAATAGCTCTTCCACCGACTTTTCAGTATACTTGTATAGTCTAAAGGATGATGAAGCTAAGTTATTGGGTCAAGTTCTAGATAAAAACATTTTCTATAGCCCTAGCTTAAATACAGGATTTTTCAATATTGTTCCGCCTATTGAAAATTCAGATTCAGATTTTATATATGGTATTAACTTTGATATACTTACATCAGCTAAAAAGGATAGCTAAACTTAGCTATCCTTTTTGTATTCAAACTATTATATTTGGCTCACAGTCAACACACTATATGCTACTTAATTTTATCTTTTATGATTTCAATTGCCTTCAGTAGCTGCGTATCTTGTTCTAGGTTTTCTACCCCTATTACCTCGACATCTTCAGGTATTTCTACTATAATATCAGGAGTTATTCCTATGCCCTGAATATTTCTTCCATTAGGAGTAAAATATTCTGACACCGTTATTTTAAAGCCTGAACCATCAGATAATTCTTTTATTCTCTGCACTATACCCTTTCCAAATGTTTTAGTTCCAACTATAGTGCCTACCTTAGTATCTTGAATTGCTCCTGATACTACCTCAGATGCACTTGCACTGCCTTCATTCACTAAAACAACTAATGGCAATCCCAACTTTTTTTTGTCAGATTTTAAATATTCCCTTTCTTTTTTCTTTGTTTCTGTATATACAATTGTCCCCTCTCCCATAAGCTCATCTGCTATCTTAGCAGATACATCTAAAAGCCCACCTGGATTATTTCTTAAGTCTATTACTAGGCCCTTCATACCTTTATTTTGTAGGGCTTTTAAATTAGCTGTAAAATCCTTATGTGTCTGTTCATCAAAGGATGTAATCCTTATATATCCAATATCATTTTCCAGCATGCTAGCTTTAATGGTTTTCACTCTAATTTCTTCTCTTGTAATAGTTTTTTCCAAAATTTCTGACTTGCCTTCACTGTCTCTTCTAATAGTTATAGTAACATCCGTACCAGGCTCACCCTTCATAAGCTTAACTGCTTCATCCATTTTCTCTGCAGTAAACTCTTTACCATCTACTTTAATTATCTTATCGCCAGACTTTATCCCGGCTCTCTCTCCAGGAGTACCCTCTATAGGTGATACTACTGTTATCAGATTATCTTCTCCTGCTCCTACATATATTCCTATGCCACCAAATACTCCCATAGTATGCTCCATAAAACTTTTAAATTCATCCTTTGGCATATAAACTGAATAAGGATCTCCCATGGAAGCAAATAGTCCTCTCAGCTGTCCTTCTAATAATATTTCATCATCTACATCCCTCAAATAATATTCCTTAATGATATCTTCTAAGAGCATATTTTTTGAATATTTCTTATAAACTCTTGTAAGTTCATTGTATTCATTTTTGGTAATAACAACTTTTTCTTTAACAGAAATTTGTATCATATTGCTAGCTACAAATGTTGAAATACTAGTTATTAAAATAAGTAAGATTGCACCAACTGTCGCCTTCTTTTTAGAAATCATATTGTCACCTCTATAAGCATTATGTTATCTATTTTATTAAATTCATGTAAACATTATACCATTATGTGTCTAAATTATCAAAATATACTTAGTAATTTGCATTTTTATTTTTCAGGCTAGGTTAAAATAAGACTTCTATTGAAACTAATTAACAAAAAGCTCTCTTATGTAAGATTATTCAAGTAGGACTTTTCTATATGCTATAAAAAAATAAAGGGCCTTGTTGCCCTTATTTTCCTTTAACATATGGTATTGGATCTACATATGTTCCGTTTTTCCTTACTTCAAAATGCAAGTGTGGTCCAGTTGACATTCCTGTGTTTCCTATCTTAGCTATGGTATCACCTTTATTTACTTTTTGTCCTTCCTTAACTAATAATGAAGAATTATGTGCATATAAGGTCGCTATTTGACCACCATGATCTATAATTACACATTTTCCGTAACTACCTAGAGTACCTGAAAACTGTACTGTCCCTTCGCCTGCTGCCTTTACAGGAACTCCTGAATTTGCTGGGATATCAATACCTGTATGCATTTTCTTAGTCTTTAATATTGGATGTATTCTATAGCCGAAAGGAGAGCTGATTCGAGTGTTACCTGGTACAGGCCACATCATAACTCCACCTACATATTTCCCGCTGCTCAGCTTCTTTCTAATCTCTGCTTCTAGAGCCTTTGCCTCAGCAAGAAAAGCATCTTCGGCTTTCTCTAAAGCCTCTTGTTCCTTCTCTAAGTCTTTCATTAGATTTATTTTTGCTCGAGTTGCTACTTCAAGCTCTCTCTTTTTAACTTCCATATTCTTCTTTGCCATTTCCACAGAACTTTGTTGTGCCTCAAGCGCTACTTTATTTTGCTCAATTATATCTCTTTGTTCCTTCATATATTTAAGCATATCCACATCGTGGTTTGCTATGCTTTTTATCATGTCTATTCTTGTCATAAAGTCTCTAATATTTTTAGCCCCAAGTAAAACTTCCAAATATCCTACTGTTCCATTTTTATACATTACTCTAAGTCTAGAGTTAAATGTATCACTTCTTTTAGCTAAATTATTCTCTGCCTCTTTTAAGTTATTTTTTGTAATTTCAATATTTTCACTCAACTCATTTAGCTGCCTCTGTATTTCCTCAAGCTCGTTGTTAGTTTGTTCAACCTGCTTGTCTAGTCTAGCTATTTCTTTACTAGTGTTATCAATCTTCTTTTTATTTTCTTGTTTCTCTTTTTTGACTTGATTTATCTTTTTTTGGGTATTACTAAGTTTCTTATTTAGACTATCAACACTAGCATATGCTGTAGTGCTGCCTACAAAAATCACAATAGCTAACAAAGCATGTAAAATTCTCTTTTTCAAGTATGCCATCCCCCTTTGCTAAACATTTAGAAACTTTTTAAGTGAAATAATGCTGCCTAATAAACCTATTCCTACACCTATAGCAACAAAAATAATAGTTATATCATTAATCATTACTTTGGGAGGTATCATGTAAACGGTAAATATCACATATAATTTTTCATTTAAGGTACTCACTAAATATTTGTAGCCATAAAATGTTATTAAAATTGACATGCCCGAACCAATTAATCCTAAAAGCACACCTTCTACCATAAAAGGTCCCCTTATATAACCGTTGGTTGCACCTACATATTTCATAATACCTATTTCTCTTCTTCTGGCTGCAACAGTTATCTTTACTGTGTTAGATATTATAAACACAGAAATCAGTACTAGAATTCCAATAAGAACCAGTCCACCTATTCTAACAAAATTTGCTACTGCCAATAATTTATCTACAATATCCTTGTAATACTTAATTTCTTCTATGTTACTTAGGTGCTTTATTTGATTCACAACCATATCAGCATACTCAATATCTTTCAATTGAATAATATATGAATCTGGTAATGGACTTTCTTCAAGACCTTCTAATAGGTAGCCTTGATCCCCCCATTCTTCCTTCCATATTTCAAGTGCTTGTTCCTTTGACTGGAATATAACTGAGTTTATGCCCTCACATTCGTTGATGGCTTGTCCGACTTTTTCAATTTCCTCCTGTGAAATGTCTTCTTTTAAATAAACTTGTATCTCATCAAATTGCTTCTGTGTTGTATTAGCAGCAGTATTTATATTAAGAATAAGTATAAGTATCATTCCTAATATAGTAAGTGTGGCACCTACAGAACCAATTGAGGCAATGCCCATTGTTCTGTTCCTCCACATCCCAACAAAACCTTGCTTAATAATATTTTTCAAAATTCTAAACTTCATGGTAATACACACCCTTCTGCTCGTCTCTTACTATTCTTCCTGCTTCAAGTGCTATAACTCTTCTTTTCATGGCATTTACTATTTCCTTAGCGTGTGTAGCCATAACTACTGTTGTTCCTCTTCTGTTTATTTCCTTAATCAATTTCATGATTTCCCAAGCAGTATCAGGGTCTAAATTTCCTGTAGGCTCATCTGCAATAAGTACAGAAGGATTATTTACTATCGCACGAGCAATAGCAACCCTCTGATGCTCTCCACCAGAAAGCTGATTTGGATAATTGTGTGCTTTATCACTGAGCCCCACCATTCCAAGAACCATAGGAACTTGTCTTCGTATTTCTCTAGCAGATGCTCCTACTATTTCCATGGCAAAAGCTACATTTTCATATACGGTCTTATCTGGCAAAAGCCTAAAGTCCTGAAAAACTATGCCAAGATTCCTTCTGATATATGGTATTCTTCTATTTTTAACTTTCGTAATATCAACCTTATTAAGAAAAATCTTTCCCTGAGTGGGCTCTATCTCCTTTAATAGAAGCTTCATTAAAGTAGATTTACCTGCTCCACTGGAACCAACTATAAAAACAAACTCCCCTTTTTCTATGCTTATATTCACATTTTCTAAAGCCTTAGAGCCGTTTCCATATTGCTTGCTAACATTTACGTACTTTATCAACTGTATCACTCCTGTCTATTCAGCCCTATTAAGTTTCATATTCGACATGTTTTATACAATTCCTTTATTTTATTTAAATTTTTTGTAGTCAAATTATACTATTTTGATTAATTTGTATTTAATTTTTATTTATTAGCATAATAAGCTATAATATAAGCTATCCTCGACCTTTTTGTCTACCTGCTTATGTATCTATTTTATATTTTATAGTTTACTGTGGTGATATTTCCAGAGGTAATACCTGCCATGTTGATTTTTTGTTGATTCTTAGAAAAAATAATTTTATTATATTGTTGCTTCTTGTATAATTAAGCTAGTGAATTATAGAAATTGGAGGAAGTAAAATGGATAAAAGAGCTCTAAGAAGTGAAATACTTAGTAAAAGAAAAGCCTTATCAAAGGAAGAGGTAAATAAAAAAAGTTCAGCAATTTCAAATCTATTATTTTCAACTGAACAGTATAAAAAATCTAAATACATAATGTGCTACATTGATTTTAGAAATGAAGTCAGAACTGAGGAAATTATAAGAATGGCTTTAAATGAAGATAAAAATATTATAATACCTATAAGCATTGTAGAAACGAAGCAGTTGGTTTTATCTCAGCTACTAGATTACGACAAGGAACTCGAATCTGGTACATATGGTATACTTGAGCCTAAAAAGGAATTTATAAGAGAGGTAAATCCTGAACTAATTGACTTAGTTCTAATGCCTGGTGTGGCTTTTGATAGGCGTGGTTATAGAATAGGCTATGGCGGAGGATACTACGATAGATTTTTAACTAGAATTGTTGACTCAGTACCTAAAATTGCCTTAGCATTTGATCTTCAGCTGGTACCTCATGTCAGGAAAGGAAGATATGATATTCCTGTAGATTATATAATTACAGAAAAAGAAATTATAAAAGCTTCCAAGTAATATGGGGAAATAACTAACAAGGGAAAGCAACAACCCCGTCCCCTTGCTTTCCCCCCGTCCCCTTGCTTTCCCCCTTGCTTTCCCTATCTTTGTTTTTCCCCTACCTTTGCATATCTATCCAGTTTTTTTTGCACTAAATAACTAATTGTTCCTTCTTCAAAGTTTCCATTTTCATCTCTTTTACCTAGTTTTATTCCTGTTAGTATTTCTATGCCCTCGTCAATTGTCTTTATAGCATAAATTGAAAAATTTCCATCATTGACTGCTTCTATTACCTCATCACTAAGCATTAGATTATCTATATTTTGATGTGGAATGATGACTCCTTGTTCTCCTGTTAGTCCCTTTAGCTTGCATATCTTAAAGTATCCTTCAATTTTTTCGTTTACTCCTCCTATTGGCTGTATCATTCCTTTTTGGTTTACTGAGCCTGTAACTGCTATTCCTTGATTAATCGGAATATCTGAAAGACTTGATAGGAGAGCATATAGCTCTGTACTAGATGCACTGTCCCCATCAATTATTCCATAGGATTGTTCAAATGTAATGCTAGCTGATAATGATAGTGGGTGCTTAGTTGCAAATTTCTCTCCTAGATATCCGCTTAGTATCATGACTCCCTTATCATGACTGCTTCCACTTATATTTACTTCTCTCTCTATATTAATAATTCCATCCTTTCCTGCATATGTGGTTACAGTTATCTTGTTAGGCCTGCCAAAGGAATATTGGCCTGAGCCCATGACTGATAAGCCATTTATTTCTCCAACCTTGTGCCCCAATATGTTTATTAGTATAGTACCTTCTGCAATAAGCTCTTGAATTTTTTCCTCGAATTTATTATTGCGGTAAACTTTCTCATCTATGGCTTTATCAACATGCTCTCGTAGTACGATACAGCTACCATCCTGATCCGCCCAAGCATCTGCTTCATACATTATCTCGACTATTTCATTGAATCGTGTAGTCAACTTATTTTGATGCTCTGCTAGCCTAGAGCCATATTCCAGTATTCTTTCTATGGCTCCTTTGTGAAATGGTTTTAGTCCTTCTTCGCTACAATGCTGAGCAATAAATGAAATAATCTTCTTTATATTCTCTTCACTTCTATCCATTTCTATATCAAAGTCTGCTCTTATTCTAAACATTTTTTTAAAATCATCATCATAAATATATAGTAGCTGATAAGTATAGCTATCTCCTATTATAATGACCTTTAAATCTAGAGGTATTGGTTCTGGCATAATTGTCTCTGGAAGTATACTTTCCTTTCCTATATTTTCAATTTTAGCTTCTTCGGTAATAAGAGCTCTTTTTAGCCCTTCCCAAGCTCCGGGGTTAGTTAGTATATCTTTTGCTTGTATTATTAAATATCCCCCATTTGCTTCATGAATAGCACCTGGTCTTATTTTAGTATGATCTGTTTTAAGCATTCCAAGTTCATTTACATGCTCTATCTTTCCTAATAGATTATAATAAGTCGGATTTGCTTCTCTGATTACAGGTGCACCACTGTTATTGCTTTTATCTATAAATAAATTTACCTCGTACTTTATAAAAAAGTCTTCACTTTTATTTCCTCTATTTAGAATTGCATGGAGTTCCGTAGTTTCTTCCTCATCAATAAATTCTTCAATATTATCAATAATGCTTTCTTTTACCTCATTTAGATAGTCAACCACTGCCTTATTTTCGCTAAAGTATGTCTCTAAATGAGCAGAATAAAAATCCACCACTTCACAAGCTGTTTCTTCATTTAGTTTTTCTATTTTACTTTTCAGCTCTTCTTCTATCTGTCTGATTTTTTTGACTACATCAAAGGCCTTTGATATTAATTGTCGAGAATTTTTCCTGACCTCTCCTATCTCTTCTTCAGATAGGTTCTCCATCTCGCTTTCTTTCATAGGCCTTCCATCTATAAGAGGTATACTCAGCAATCCTTTTTCTGTTTGCTTAAAAACAAAGTTATGCTCCTTTGCCATGATATTTAATTCTTCAATTATATCTTCTATTTTTTTCTGATAGTGATGTAAAACCTCACTCTTTTTATCTTCATGCCCTTTAGAACCAAAGGATTTTGGTATCTCAATTTCTAATTTTTCCATAAGTTCTTTCATCTTTTTCTTAAATATAGTACCCTCTCCTGGCTTCAGTCTTATAGCTATTGGATTTTCAGGCTTTTTAAAGTTATATACATAGCACCAGTCACTAGGAGTATCTCTTTTATCTGCAAAGTTCTTTGCAATAGAATAAGAGTGACTATTTCTACCTGTACCTGTTATTCCTGTAACAAAGACATTGTATCCCTTTTTCTTAATGGATAAACCAAATTTTAACGCTTTTATACCACGTTCCTGCCCTATAATATCCTTACACATGCTTATTTGCTCAGTAGTGATAAAATCAAACTTACTTAAATCAGACCTTCTTTTCAATCTAAATAAAGGTACTTTATAGTTATCTCTCATTACTTCACCTCCTGGAAATGTCTAAATCTCAAATGCTATTATATAATCTATACCCAATTTGCTTTCAGAGAATATTTCCTCTAATTTATTTTCCGTTTAACTTCATTGTATTCAGCCAAAGCTTAATAATTGCTTAAAAAGGATCAAAAAATACTGGAGAAATCTCCAGTACTCTAGTTTTATTTGACCCCAGCTGCTATTTTTACGTTCTTTTGATGCTCTGTATCTACTTTTCCGTCACTATGTCTTGTACTATTTAGAAAATGTATGTCAAAATGTCCATCTATTCCATTTCCCTTTACATAATCATAGTTTGTTCCTGCTCCATATCCTCCACTTCTCCATGTAGAATAAGCTCCACCTGGTGCATGTTCATTTCCTGCATGAGGAGCACTTGTCATACTAGCAGCTATTTTTCTCCCATTGTACTCTATAATTACTGGTCTTCTAACCCAGCTTAAAGTTCCTCCCCATATGCTTTTCATTGTATTAGTATCCTTTAGAGTAAGAGTTTCTGCATCGATGTGACTAGCCCCTACTGTTCTTTTTACCCAAAAGGATTTCCCAGTATAAAAATCAGTTACTTTAAACTCTGCATTGATTGGAAGCAAATACTGTGCTTCGGTCCACCAATCAAGAAGTTCCCCATATTGTGGTCCCGGCGTTGATTTTACAGGAACATTATATACTGGAATCTTCAGTACATCTCCAATATATAGTACTTTGTTTGTAGATATATTATTTGCTTTTGCTATGTCGTTAACAGTTATCCCATATTTGATGCTAAGCTGCCATAGGTCTTCTCCCTTTTGTACCACATGAGTTTTGTAGGTAATTTTTTCTGGAATGTATACCTTCTGCCCAATATAAAGTATACTTGTATATGTTGCACCATTTGCTTTTAATAAATCTTCTAATGTTACTCCATACCAAGTACTTATTTTCCAGTATGTATCACCAGCTTTTGCTGTATGGGTTGCTGCTAATACACTAAGCGATGATGTAGATGCTATAGTAAATGTCAAAGCCCCTATAAGTAGTCTCTTCTTAAGTTTTTTCATATGCTTTCCTCTCCTTTATTTATTATAAAATATAATGAACTGCGTTGCCTTTTGTCATCTTGAATGTAATGGAGGAGCTCTTTTAAGTTTCCTCGCTAACGTTAGAAATGATACACATCCCATTATGGTTCTGTAAACAAATATGAAAATTGGTTACAAAATAGTTACAATTACTATTTAATTCTGTCCTCAACACTGATTTCCTCTATGTAATAATTGGCTATAAAACCAAAATCACCAGAATATAAACTGGTGATTTATTGGTCGTATTCAACTTCTAATTTAATTTTATCAGGCAATCTGTCTAGCTCTGCCTTTGCAACTACTACTGGATAAGTTATTCTCTGACCTACCATTTCATTTGGCTTTGGATCCTTGTATTTCGCATGAGCTATAATATCAAAGTTGTTTTCATTTTTGACTTTTATTATTTTATCAAGTGAAACTGAGTATCCCTCTGTTCTTTTTTCACCCCTCGTTACTATGATATATACTTCATTATCTACTTTACATGCTAAGGCTCTTTCTTCATATAAGTATTTGGGAACCAATTCTTGTATTTTTTTTGGTGCTTCACTTAAATCAAGGGTCTTAAATTTCACTTCACTCTCACCTTCGTTCTTAAGCATTTTGGGAATGAATATTATTCCTAAAACAACTATGACAATTATTGCACAGATTAATATTTTTTTGTTCACCATACTCCCCCTTATTAAAAATATCAATATATTCCTAGTGCACTTCAATATATATTATTCGTTAGGTGGCTTATTTATGAATATATTAAGGGATTATATTAAATCAGGTTAGGTCATTTTCCGCAGTCTCGCAACACAAATTTACTTGCTCGCTGTCGCTCGAGTAAATTTGGTGCTCATTGCGTTTGACCTACCATCGATTTTCGAAAAAAAGCATTCGGAAAATCGGGTTAGGTCATAAAAAAACAAACCAGTGTTATTATAGGTTCTATAATAGATGAGAATAGGGATGCTGTTGATTTAATGCTGCTATATAATGATGATTTACGTGTTGCTCATAAGCTTAAAGAATGGTTTTATGAAATATGTCAAAGTGATAAATACTCTTATCAGCGTACAGAATTAGTTAAGTGGATTGAAAATGCAGAAAACTCTGGGATACCAGAGTTTGAGAAGTGTGCAGCTACATATAGAAGATGGCTTAAGGAGATTAAGAATGCCTTTAAATATGGTTATACTAATGGTCCAACTGAAGGGTTTAATAATAAGATCAAGGTGTTAAAACGAGTATCTTTTGGAATTAAGAACTTCCAGAGATTTCGTAATAGGATTATTCATTGTATGAACTAAATATAAAGAAGAATTTAATATCTGTAAAAGCCTACATTTTAGATAGGTTTATTAAGTGCACCCTAAAACACGTGTTACTTTGTCTAACTCCATCGCTATATTAAATTTGGTCTAAATGCAGTAATGGAGCGGGATTAAAGAAAATCCCACCCCAACTATTGACAAAGAGCCTTATTATACTGGTTTGTTTTTATGTAATTCCCTATCTTCTTCCAATTGCTCTTCTTGCAGCTTCTACTATTTTATCTGCTGTTAAGCCATATTTCACAAGGAGCTCATCTCCACTTCCTGATTCTCCAAAAGTATCTCTAACTCCTACTCTTTCCATTGGTATTGGATAGCTTTCCACTAATACCTCTGCTACTGCACTACCTAAACCGCCTATTATGTTATGCTCCTCAGCTGTGACTATTGCTCTTGTTTCTCTAGCTGCTTCTATTATTATATCCTTGTCTATAGGCTTAATAGTATGAATATTTATTATCCTAGCTTCTATTCCTTCTTTTTTAAGAGCCTCTGCCGCCTCAAGTGCTAGAGAAACCATTATTCCAGTGGCTATTATAGTTACATCTGAGCCATCTCTTACCTTTATGCCTTTGCCTATTTCAAATTTATAGTTTTCTTCATCAAATATTACAGGCACTTTACTTCTTCCTAATCTTATATATACAGGCCCCTTATGCTCTGCTGCTTTCATAATTGCAGCTTTTGTTTCTACTCCATCAGCAGGATTTAGAACTACCATATTAGGTATGGTTCTCATGATACTAATATCTTCAAGAGCTTGATGAGATGCTCCGTCCTCTCCAACAGTTAACCCAGCATGTGTAGCAGCTATTTTTACATTTAATTTTGGGTATGCTACCGAATTTCTAATAATTTCAAATGCTCTACCTGCTGCAAACATGGCAAATGAGCTTGCAAAGGGTATTTTACCTGTTGTAGCTAGCCCTGCCGCAGTTGCTATTAGGTTTTGCTCCGCTATACCAACATTTATAAATCTTTCTGGGAACTCTTTAGCAAAAACTGCTGTTTTTGTAGAACCAGAAAGGTCAGCGTCTAATACTACTACATCTTTATTTAGTTTGCCTAATTCTTTTAATGCTTCACCATATGCGTCTCTTGTAGCCATCATTGCCATTATAATTCACCTCCAAGTTCAGCAAATGCTTTTTGTGCTTGTTCTGCATTTGGTGCAGTTCCATGCCAATTAGCTTGATTTTCCATAAATGAAACACCTTTACCTTTAACTGTTTTAGCTATAATCAAAGTTGGTTTGTCTTTTATAGCTTTACTCTTTTCTAACGCATCAAATATTTGATTAAAATCATGTCCATCTATCTCTAATACATTCCATCCAAAAGCTTCAAATTTCTTATTTACTGGCTCTACGTTCATTACATCTTCATTATGTCCATCAATTTGTAATCCATTATGATCCATGAATACAGTAAGATTATCCAGCTTATAATGTGTAGCAAACATTGCAGCCTCCCAAATAATCCCTTCCTGAATCTCACCATCACCTACTAGAGCATATACCCTGTAGTCTTTATTATCAAGCTTAGCTGATAATGCCATACCATTGGCTACTGCAAGTCCTTGACCTAGGGAACCAGTGGACATATCTACTCCTGGAGTACCTTTCATGTCTGGATGCCCTTGTAGCATTGAATTGATTTTTCTAAATTTCATTAGCTCTTCTTTTGGGAAAAAGCCTCTTTCTGAAAGTGTTGCATATAGAACAGGAGTTGCATGTCCCTTTGATAATACAAACCTGTCCCTGTCTTCCCACTTGGGATTACTTGGGTCTATCCTCATTTCTTTAAAATAAAGTGCTGTTAGTATTTCACATGCAGATAATGATCCTCCAGGATGTCCTGACTTAGCTTCATGTGTCATCATAATAATGTCTTTTCTTAAGGTATTTGCTATTTGTTTATAATCTTTCACGTTTATCCTCCTATTCTTTTTCTATTTCTTTAAATCCCTCTCCTAATACTTCATGCATATCTGTAATCATTATGAAAGCTCTTTTATCAATAGAGCTTATTATCTCTTTTACTTTTATCATCTGTGCTCTATTTACAACACATAATAGAACATCCTTATCTAGCCCTGAATAGAATCCTTTACCCTTTAATATAGTAACCCCTCTATCAAGCTCCTCTAATATAGTTTTTCCGATTTTCTCTGGCTCATTAGATATAATGAAGAAAGCTTTCTCATACCCAATACCATCAAGTAATATATCTGTTACTCTTACTAATATGTATAAGGCAATAACTGAGTATAACGCTGTGTCTATTCTTTTATTTAAGATACTTGAGCTAGAAACAACTATTAAGTCAATTATCATCATATGTGTTGCTGTGCTAAGACTCGGAAATAATCTATTCAATATTGCTCCTGCTAAGTCTGTTCCTCCTGTTGTCCCACCTGATTTAAAGACTATACCTAGTCCTATTCCCATTATGACTCCTCCAAAAACAGAAGATAGAAGCAAGTCTTGAGTAGCACCGATGTCTGGTACAATCATTATGAAAAAAGAAAGTATAAAGGTTCCAAATAATGTTTTAGCACCAAAGGATTTACCTAGTATTATAACTCCAGCAATAAATAGTGGTATATTTACAATAAGATTTGTTGCCCAAACCGTAATAAATCCATTAGTTAGCTTTTGTATAACTATTCCAAGACCTGTTACTCCTCCAGGTGCAATAGTGTTAGGCTCTAGAAAAATATTAATTGCAATTGCCATTATAAAAGTTCCTAAAGTAACTCCTGCATACTCTAAGAAATGTCTATACCAGTATTTTTTTATCTTGTTCAATTAATTTCCTCCTTATAATGCCTAAAAATAATATGTATTTTTTAATAGTGGGGCCTCCGTTAATAGTTCCATAAGGCTAATACTGCCTAGCTCAGATTACAATAAGTTAAGTATTGTCAGTACTCACTACTACTTCACACATGCACAGACTGATATTCAGCAGTCCTCACTACTTAACGACTTCATCCTTAGAGAAAAGTACTATTAACACAAACAACGGTAGTACCATTTGTCTTTTTATTCTTTTTGGGTCTTTCATAAGTCTATAAAACCACTCAAGACCTAATCTTTGATAAATCTCTGGTGCTCTTTTTACTGCACCTGCTAAAACATCTATAGTTCCTCCATTTCCTATGATAACCTTACAATTTAATCTATCCTTATTCTCATGTATCCACTTTTCTTGCTTTGGTGCACCAAAGCCTACGAAAATAATATCCGGTTTGGATTCATTTATTTTATTCAATACCTGAATTTCTTCCTCATGTTCTTTATACCCTATATGGGTTCCCTTAAAGTACCCATGATGACTTCCTACAATGTTAATATTAGGATATTGCTTTTTTATATTTTCCACTGCCCTATCTGCTATGCCTGGCTTTCCTCCAACAAGAAATAGGCTACAGCTCTTGTCGTTTGCTATCTCTAATATTTTCATTGATAAATCAAATCCAGTAACTCTTTCAGGAAGAGGTCTTTTTTTAATTTTTGATGCATATACTAATCCTATCCCATCTGGAATGACTAAATCTCCGCTATTTACTATATTTTTTAAATCTGGATTCTTTCTTGTTTCCATTACTACTTCAGTATTAGGCGTATATATTGTATTTATTTTGTTGCTATTTAAAAAAGATTTTACCCTATCCACTGCATCCTTCAATGTGAGTTTGTCAATATTTACTCCTAATATGCTAATTTTTTCTCTCATATTTTCACCTGTTTCTTATTTTAATCAAAATAAAAATTTCTATCGAAACAATTAAATAAAGGAAACTATTATTAAAACCCATTACTTGAAATACTTTAAACACAAGCTCAAAAGTAAAACTTTCCTATTCGCTATAAAGCAATTCTACCGCCATATTTGCAGTTTTTCTCGCCTTCTCTTCAAGAAGTGGTTTTTTACTAATTAAAACTTTTTTATAGCTTTCTCTATTATGATATACTTTATCAATGCTCAAACATAGGTTAATGGAATCTAACTCTCCAATATCTCCTACACTTTCTTGATTTACTAAATCAATAAAACCTTTAACTTTAGGATCATATTCAATTGCTACCATAGGAACGTTTTCGATAGCAGCAAATATCAAAGAATGAAGTCTAATTCCTACAAGCATTGTCATTTTACTAATGATTCCTAATATCTCTTCAGGCTTATAGTAGTCCTCTATTATAAAAGGCTTTGTTTTACACATTTCTTTTACTTCAATTGAAAAATCCAAATCGTCAGGATATTTCATTGGAATTAGCACAACATTCGCACCAAGTTCAGATATATGATCTATTGCACTAGCAATTGTTTCTTTAATCTTTTTATCATCTTTCCACCTTCTTATAGAAACCCCAACTAATTCCTTATCAGCTGGAATTTTTTCAATTGAAAAAATCTCATCTAGCCTGTTCGAGTCACAAGACTTCATAGTAAACGTAGGATCTGCAGTAACTTCAACATTATCAATTATTCCTAGATTATATAATTCTTCTCTAGATATATCATCTCTAAGTGTTATAAGATCCACTTTGCTAACTAGACTTTTTATTAGTAGTTTATTAAATTTCTTATTAACAGGACCATATCCATTTCCATAAAACATGACTTTTTTGCCAAAGAGCTTTGCCATAAAAATAAGCCCTAAATAAAATATTAGAGACCTGCTGCTGGTTACATCCTGTAGTAGTGATCCTCCTCCACTTATAAGTAAATCACAGTTCTTAATTGCAGATACTATTTCAAAAATCTTAGATCTACTTATTACACCAACCTTATGTGTAGTCTTCGTATATTTCGCATTATAGGTTAATACTGATATATTAACATCTGACCTTATCTTCTTTATGCTATTTATAATAGATTCAAGCATTGCATCATCGCCAGCATTCTTAAATCCATAATATCCAAAAATAAAGACACGCTTCATGCAATTCTTCCTTTCCAGGAACTACTAAGAATTAGAGTATTAATTATATTCAATACCATAAATTATTGCCTCTAATCTGTTCATCCTACTTTGAATTTGTGAAGTTTTTCCTATCTTAATTTCTTCATTAGCCACCTTTATATCATAATCCGTAACTTGTCCTTTCCCTTTGATAGTCAAATACATATCGAATCTATCAGGTATCTCACTATAAACTACTTTCCCTTTTTCATCAGTAGTCATTATAGAGGAAGGCTGTATATCTATATTTGTTACCTCACCAATCACATTATTAGTTGTTACATCTCTAAAAACATCCCCAATCTTAACACCTTTTATGGAAACATCCTTAACTCCTTTTACATAATAAAGAATTTCGACTTCTTGAAAACCATCTGAATTCAACTCTTTTGGAAATACATCATCTCTTTCTATAAACACAAATCTTCCTAATACTATTATAAATGCTAGTACAATAAACAAGTCAATATAATTAATTAATCCAAAGATTCTTCCTTTATCATCTATTATTTTCATTCTACTTCCTCCTATTTATAAGTTTCTTATAAATCTCTATGGTTTCATCAGTCATTGAATCAATGGAGAAATACTCTTTGACAACTTCTCTACCTAGTTTCCCTAACTTCGCTCTTCTAATAGCATTATCTTTACCAATAATTTTTTCAATTTCATTTGCGATTTTATCCGTAGTAATCTCTTCCTTCACAGTTCTACCTGTGAAGTTATTTTGCATTGCAACAGATAAGTTTTCATCAGTCAAAAGTCCCATATATCCCTCTCCACCTACTAAAACAACTGCCTTTTCGCATGACATAGCTTCTAGTGCTGATCTAGAAACTGCTACCACAACATCTCCAAAAGCCAGTATTTCAGGGATATCTGTTCTCTTACCTAATACATGAATGAATTTTTCCCCATACTCCGAATTAATTTTATGGGAGTAGTTTTCAATCCTTGAAAAATCGTCTCCATCGCCTACTACTATTAGGTCAATGAGCACTCCCTGTTTTCTTATTTTATATATTGCATCACTGACCATCCTCGCTACGTCAGCCAATGTTCCTGATAACCTGCTTATATATACTACCTTATTGCTTTCTACAGAAATAGGAACCTCTTGTTGTAGCCTAGATGTATCAATATTGGAGTTAAATCTCTCAGTATCAATTCCATTATTTATAACTGTAATCCTATCTTCCTTTACACCAAAGTTTTTAATTAAATGTTCTTTTATATCCTCACTTACAGAGATGGTGACTTCTCCCCAAAAAGATATAAGCCTATATTTAATACTATCATCAAATTTAGCATGCGCCGTTGTCATGAATGGTGTATGAGTGACTATTGAAATAATTTTACTAATAAACGCAGGAATCCTTCCATGAGCATGAATCAAATCAATATTTTCACTTTTTACAACATCTCTCATTATCTTAAGTGAATTGATAGTTGCTTTTAACCCTTTTTTATCTAATTCTGCCTTATAATGAGGAATTTGCTCTGATATGATCTCTTGTTCATAAACTCCCCCTGAAGAAATCACTACTGGATAGTGTCCCTTTCTCTTAAGTTTTCTTGCTAGATTTACAACATGTGTTTCTGCTCCACCAATATCTAATCCCATAGCAACTAGTAAAATATTCATAAAAATCATCCTTTATTAATTATTCTAATACGTTCTTCTCCATATAGCTGCAAATAATTTACTAATATCCCAAAAATCAACCAGAAAACTAATATTATCTTGGGATTAAAAAATATATGTTCAGCAAGACCATGCACTAGGATTCCAGAAATAGAAGCTATATATGCTGCTACAAATAATCTGTAATATTTTTGTCCACTATTTAGTACAACCCCCACTGCAGTCTTAAAGGATATTAAAATCAGAGCAATAAAAACTAGTAGCCCCGGAATTCCCATCTCTATAGCAATCTGCAAATATGTGTTGTGAGTATGATATGGAGCCATATTTGTTATATATAAATGAGAAACTTGTTGGAATGGTATATATCCTATTCCGATACCTGAAAGCCAAAAATCCTTTATTATATCCATAGACTTTATCCACAGATTAAATCTATAAAGATTCGAACTGTCTTGTAGACTCCCAATTGTCTGTATACGTTGCAATATTGATGCTGGTAATACAAATAATCCTGCTATTCCTAAAGGAATAAGCCCTAAAAGAGCCTTCCAGTTTATAAGCATAAGGAACAGAACAATTCCAAATGCCATACCTAGCCAACTTCCTCTAGAATAGGTAAGTCCTATAGTAATTAAAATAATAATTGAAGTAAAAGCAAATATCATTTTTCTAATAAAGTCTCTGTTATATAAAAATAATCCTAAGGAAATCGGAAATATCATAATTAAATATTCAGCTAATAGATTTGGATTCTCAAAAGTTGCATAGACTCTTGTTTTAATATCTGGATTTTGTGATACGTCTAGCCAACCACTTTCCATAGGTACTCCATTAAAAAATTGGTAAATACCATAAGCTGCTATCACTGTTGCTGTTAGGACAAGCACAATATTTAAATCGTGAAGATCTTTTTTTGTTTTACTACTGTGTAGGAAAACGAATAATATACCGAGTCCTACAAAATGTATCGCAAAATCTCTGAAGCTTCCCCTCGGATTTATTGAAAGCAGTGTACTTATGGTAATTATAATCCCAAGCAATAATATGCTCAAATTAACTTTAGAATAGTTATATTTAAAAGTCCCATCTTTTATAAAATTCACACCATAGATACCAATTACTAATATTCCTAGATACATTATATGGATATCTTGTAAAAATGGTAAACCTACTACATACAACAAAATGGCATAAAAAGGTTTTTTAAACATCAATGCAATGATAATTATTCCTATACCTAGTCCTACAGTGTTAACAGCACCTATAAAAATCATAGCTAAGGCAACTAATACCCCTAACACTAAAGGAAACCATTTATTTTCGGTTAAAGTGAGGATATTTTTCACTCAAATCACTCCTCAAAATTGAATTCAAATATTTTAGCAATTGATTTTCTAATAAAACTCTCTTTAAAAGCAGTTAAGATGTCCGTACAGCTATTTAAAATAAATAGAGCAATAACTACAAATGTGAAAATAATCTTATTATAGGTAAAAGTTCCGACAACAATAGAATATATATCAAATACTAAAGTTGCACTGATTATAACATTCATCACAAAAGAACTCTTACTCTCTTTTATAACCTTGCAAACGGAACTAAACAAGCTAATGATAATACTCCCTTTTAATCCCCTAGATACAAAAGAATTAACGACTTTAACTATCCAATTGATAATTTTCTCAAAAGTCTGAATGATAAAGCTACTTTTTTTAGGAGTAAAATTATTAGCATTCTTAACCAACATTTTATAGATAAAGCTCTCGCTGAAAGCTATTTTTACATTAAGCAAAATAATATTAACTACTTTTTTAGTCACGCTATAATTATAGTACTCAATCAACCCATTAATAAACTTCATAATAAATCTATATACTAAGCTATGTTTCATAGACCCACTCCATCTATTCACTAATATTTACTATTTTTGAATCAAATACATACAATGACGATTTTAACCTTATTTCAGAGCCAATAAAAACTGAGTTGTTCCCTAATAATACCCCATTGTCAGTAAATGTTCCTCTTGCAATTATGTCTATAACCACATCATATGAATCCGGTATTTCTAGAAACTCTACTTTCCCGTCTTTACCAATTACCATTTCTTCATGCGGTGTTATTTTTTTATCTATAACCCTTCCAAAGTCAGTTCCTCTAACTGAATCCTTCAAAAGATCATCTTTTTTAATTGCATTTGCTAGACCATCACTTATGCCCTCAACCTTAATACTCATCTTTATTTCTTGGATGCCTTCTTCTGAAATCTTTCCTAATTTCCCAAACTTTAGTATACCACCTACTATAAAAACTATAATTGTAGCAATAATTAACAAATCCACTACATTAATTAACCCCAAAATCTTACCTTTCTTATCTATAAAAGCCATGATAGATTTACTCCTCCCTTATCTCCATAAGTATAATTATTTTCTTATGACAGTTATCTGCAATTTAACATCTATTAATTATATCATATTATCCTATTATTATTAAGATTAAATTAAATTAATAATACAGCAAAAAGTACCCCTATAAGTTAAATTTGTTGCCTAACTCAGGGGTACTTAAGGAAGGTTTCTTATATTGCAATTTTTCCTTAGTAAGCTGAAGCCATCTTATACATAAAGCCCTATCAATACTATCCTATTTAACCTTTGGAAATAAGGGTAGTATTTCATAGCTTATATCATTTCCGTTAACTGTGAATAAAACATATTCCAAATTAAAAATATCTGAAGTATTGTTAGAACTTGATTTATTAAGCTTTATATACCTTATACCAGTTCTAACCTGAACCTCTGTTTTTTGTCCTTCAGTTATTACAAAAACATTCTTCCCATTTTCCCTTTGCTCTAATAAAACTTCTTCTAAAAGTTGTGCTTCTAGCTTATCGGTAAATCCATTATCTCCAAAAACTTCTTTAGGAAGAGATACTACAATGTTTTTCTCTATCGGATTGCTTAGCTTTTGTTTAAGCCAAATCCATTGATTATAATCAGTTGCTCTTATGCCATTTTTAGTATCGTCTAGCCTAATAAATAAGGTGTTTTTATGACTCACTGCCCCATGTCCTGTATTGACTATCATATTAGGTTTAGTCAAACCAGCATTAAACTTAGCATTATAACTACCTAGTATTAGTCCAAAGTCTGTATTATTGATTGTCTTCGTTATTTTGTTTCCTATATGATCCTTAAGAAGAGTATCAGCTTCATTAATTCCGCTAACTACTGCAAACCTATATCCACCTTCGGCCAGCTCTGATTTCCTCATTAAAGGATCATTTGCTGTTGTCTCTTTTGGGATTTGTAGGTTGTTATCCACAGTAACTGAATACAAGGAAGTTAGACCGTCTATTAAAATCTCCCCCATATCCTTTTTGGATGGGTCTGTTTCAACTAAATATACTCTCTCTAGTTTTATCGGATACGCTATATTTGCAGGAATATCTGCGGTAACCCACTTCCAGTCAGACCAATCAATAGTTTTATCAAAATCTATATTGTATGATGTTCCTTTACTATCTACAAGCTTACCTCTTAGCCAATGCTCACTTTTATTTCCATATACCCACATACCAATCTTATTTGGCTTGCCACTTAAGCTTATACCCTGCCCTTGACTGCCTAACAACACATAAGCCGCCCTTGTTTCTTCAGATTGAGTAAAGTCATAGTTTAAGCGTAGTGAATGGGTTCCTTCTTTAGCATCAGTACTAAGAGATATACTCCCAGTTACTGCCTGAGGATAAGTAGTAAATCCTAAGTCTTCATAACTATCTAAACCATGTATAGGGGCTTTATTATATCCTACTGTTACAAGAATACTTTCAATTGCACTTCCTACTGAAGCAGTTATATATCCTGATGTTGCTTTGTTCCCACTGTATATAACATTATTTTCTACTCTCCCAATATCTCCTACTACACTCCAGCTTATATCCCTAGGCTCTATTTTCGCAGTAAAGCCTTCATCATTCATACCATAAAATTCACCTAGGTTTCTTTGACTATTAGTGTCTAAATGTATTTTAGCTAAGTCTGCTTCAATATCTTTTACTTCTTCAAGAATGTTGACTTTCATCTCAGCAGTTTTTCCGTTATAATTAGCCTTAACTGTAGCTACCCCTGGTGTTTTCGCTCTCAATATATTCCCTGTAAATTCACCATATTGGCTCTCTATTTCAAAATACACGTCTTCAATATCAATATTTGTTGGATTGTGATATTTATCAAATCCCTTAATAGTAAATTCTCTTGAAGTCCCTTCAAATACATTAGTGTCATCAGCGTAAATCTTGATATAATCTATTGGATAAACAGGAGCATTGCTAAATACTCCTAAGCCATTAACAACTGACCTTTCTCCTCCATCTGAAGGATTGTTTACAATAGTTGGCTTGCCACCAATTGGACTTACTACCATTGTTGTGGAACCACCGCCATCTAGATTAAGAGCTTCATAAGCACCTAATTCAATCATTATATTAGCAAGAGCTGCCTGTGACATTCCTTTATACGAAGTATGTCTGCCGTCTAAAGTAACTAGTAAAAGCTGGCTTCTATCTTGTGTAACTCCAATAGCAGTTCTAGGCTGTTCTCCTGTAATATTTATATCATTAGAATTATTAAAAACTTTTCCTTCTCTAACTATTATGGCCCCTCCACCTAGAGCTGCTTTAATGTTCTCATAGTCTGGATAACTTACAATCTCTAACTTTACTTTATCTCCAACTTTAAAATTATCCAATAAAGTTTTCCCTGCATTACCTGCTCCTGCTAATATGTAACCATCTAATGGCATATCCGTAGCAGGTTGTCCATTTCTAACTTCCATAACTTGGTCGTTAACAATGATTACTTCTACCATATCGTTGAACAAAGTATTTCCAAAAGTCTTTTTGTTCCAATTTATATCATATAATCTAATATCACTATAGTTTGAGCTAGCTTTATTTTTCGACTTAATATTAATGACATTATTTTGCTCTGTAATCACTTTAATTGAAGTAGTCCAATAATTTAATAAAACTTGGTTATTCATATCAATTGCTATAGTAGGAAGATTGTATTCTCTCTCTGTAACGGTTGAAACAATTTCACCATCTGTAACTACTATGCCTAAAGGGGAAGAGTAGTTAAATGATGCAAAAAAATCACCATTTATTCCTGCTACAGCATTCTTATCTTGAACCATTTTGGATATTCTTTCTCTCTTGCTTATTCCATCACTACTAAATATAGGCCTTACCTCAGTGTATTCATCATTTAAGTTCACTCTAAGAACGTTTATATTCCACCATCCATTACTGGTGAATTTTTGGATATGTTCATGAAGTACACCACTTGAAATAGTTTCAGTGGTTTTTCTTTCATGAATTATAACATTTTGCGCAAAGCTGATACTAAAAGTTGATACAGCTATAGAGAATGCCACAATTAGTGAAAATATTCTCTTATTCCTATTAAAAATCATTATTTCACCCCATCCTTAGTATTTTTGCTAAATTAGTTACTAGTTTTTCTTGTATGTATCCATTGTTTAGACTAAAATAGTCAAATATTGTTCCATACCACACATTATATACTAGATATATTAAAACCCAGTTACAAAAAAGTTACATTAATATTAAAAAGCTTGTATCGAATAATATTAAGACCAAGGTAGCTTTTCTTAAAGTTAATTGACAGAAAATTCTTCAAATATAAACAGTAAGTAGGACCTTCTTATTCATTTAAAAAAGAACCTAGAATAATCTAAGTTCTTTTTTAGAAGCTTGCTATTATCTTATCTCGTAAGCTCCCTTTACCATAAATATGGCAAACCTTTCTACATAAGCTCCTCTTCCATCATCCCTTGGTATTACAATAAGATGATTTAGTGAAATTGGCTCATTGCTAGCTAAATCTTTTCCTCCAGTCAAATCTGATAGTCCACCTAATTCTGACACTATGGCTTTAGCTGAACCACTTCTCAATATAATCTCTGTTCCAGCACCACATATTAATCTTTGTCCATCTTTAAGTTCTACTATTTCCAGTCCACTTCCTGGGGAATTAGCCGCTATTTGAGCTAATTGTTTTTTTATTGCTTCATTTTCTTCTTTAAGTCTTTGAATTTCTGAATTATCACTATTGGTGTTACCGCCACTTAACTTTTCATCTATGTAATATTTTAATTGTTCAATTCTCTTTTCTACAAAGCTATAAGTAACTAAAGGGTCCTCTGAGCCACCAGGTTGCCCAAAGCTAACACTAGAAGCATCTACTATTATGACTGCTATTAATAGTGTAAAAAAAATAAAAACAAAATTACTCCTAATTTTTTGCCACATTTACATCCCTCCATTATAAACATTCAACTCACATTAAAATCAAATAAAATACTAAAAAAATTTCGGATTTAGTACTATACTTCTTAGTAAATAAGGATAAAAAAACCGTTAGGTAATTAGATTAAGGTAAGGTCAACATATGCTTATATAATGAGTCGCGAAAAAATCAGAGATTTCTATAACCTCATTAACCGATGCAAGTTTGTAAAGTATGAGATTTTTTATCGGAATAAGCTATAGAATTATTTATGTCTGATTATGACCTAACCTGATTCATAAAACAAGTCAAATGTAACTCTTACCAAATTTATATGAGCGTAGCGAACAAATAAATTTATGTAAAAAGGCTGCTACTCATAAGTGTGTATTTTATTTGTTCTTACTTCTGTATAATATAATTCGACTAAAAAATTAAATATCCTGTATTTTTCTAAATAAATTTCATATTTCCGGGGAAATAGTGACAAAAAAGATTGAAGCGCTTAAATGCGCTCCATAATATGTAATATACATTAGTAATCCGCTAACCCTATGCTTATTTTTAAACACTCATTAACTTTATTCATCATTTCATCATCAAAATGTCCTATTTTTTCTCTTAGCCTTTTTTTGTCGATAGTTCTTATTTGCTCCAGTAACACTACTGAGTCCTTTGGTAATCCATACTCTGGAGCACTTATTTCAATATGTGTTGGCAACTTTGCTTTATTAATTTGTGATGTAATAGCAGAAACTATTACAGTTGGACTATATTTATTCCCAATATCGTTTTGGATTACTAATACTGGCCTAACTCCTCCCTGCTCAGAGCCTATGACAGGACTTAGGTCAGCATAAAGTATGTCTCCTCTTTTCACTATCACCATTCTTCACGTCCTGTCAGTCTGTTTTCATAATTTATTAGCTCCTTATAATCTTCCTCTATGCCCATTTCTGCAAAATACAAGTTGATTTGACTCATCTCTCTGTAGCCGTTTTTCATTACCTCTTTTAGCTGTATCTTTTTTCGTTCTCTTAGATAGAGCTTCATGGCCTCCCTAATAAATTCGCTTCTATTCTTGCTTTCCATAGATACAATATTATCTACCTCTTCTAGTAGACTATTAGGTAAACTAATCATGATTCTTTTTGTTTCGGCCATTATAGCACCCCCGGATTATCTGATGAAATAATTATAGCACATATTTCATAATTATTTAATAATAGTTTTTAAACATAATATGGTATATTTTGCTTTTCATATTATTATTATATTATATTCTATTATTTCACAGTATATACTCGAATATATACTAGATTAAAAAAGGTAGTCCTTTACACTGACAATCTCATTATTCTTTATATATACTCTAGGAACTCTTTTGCTTACCATACATACTACTTCATAGTTTATAGTTCCAATAATGCTTCCTATTTCATCTGCACTTGGTTCGCCCATACTTCCATCTCCAAATAATACAACTTCATCTCCTATTTTCACATCTTTAATATTTGAAACATTTGCCATACATTGGTCCATACATATATTACCTACTATAGGAACCCTTTCACCTTTTATACTCACTTCAACCTTATGGTTTAGTAGCCTAGTAAAACCATCAGCATATCCAATTGGTATAGTGGCTATTCTCGTAGTCATATTTGTTACAAATTTATGGCCATAGCTTATCCCTTCACCAGGTTTTACAGTTTTGACGTTTGAAATAGATGCCTTTAAGGTCATTACTGGTTTTAAGTTGACATTTTCTTTTTTTACTTGATCAGAAGGATATAGTCCATATAGCATTATCCCAGCCCTTACCATATCCAAATGATACTCTGGCAAATCTATTATAGCTGCACTATTTGCAATATGCTTGATAGGTATTTCTATGCCTCTTTTCTCAAGCTCCTTTACTACATAGTTAAATCTCTCAAACTGTGCCTTTGTAGGTTCTTTATCAGCTTCGTCAGCCCTTGCAAAGTGGGAGAATATTCCTTCAATATAAAGATTGGGTAATCTAAATATATTAACTATCTCTTCTATTGATTCCGATTCAGGTAAAAAGCCTAGTCTTCCCATACCAGTATCTATCTTAAGATGTATCTTAGCAATCTTACCAAAATTCTTCGCTGCTTCTGATATTGACCTTGCATCTTCAACATTATATATGGTTTGGGTAATATGGTTTTCTAAAATTAATTTGTCCTGACAACTGGGAGTATAGCCTAATATGAGTATATCCTCTTTTATACCTGATTTTCTTAAGGCAATAGCTTCAGATAATGTGGCAACCGCAAACCTATCTGTACCGTTTTCTAGAAGAGTCTGAGCAATTGTGGCAGCTCCATGTCCATATCCATCTGCCTTAATTACTGAAGTAATAATAACTTTATCACCTACAAGTCTTCTTACTTCTCTAAGATTATGGACCAAATTATCTAAATTTATTTCAGCCCATACCGGTCTAAAATTCTTTAAAGAAATCAATTCTACTCCCCCTTAAAAACCTAAGCTATGGAAATATTCTAAATTCATAATATTCCAATTAAGGGCTCAAGTCAATAAACAAAGATTCTATTTATGTGACATTTATAACCAGCTACATAAAATTACATAAAGATTAACTATAAGAGGAGAACACTAGTGTTTTTTCCGCAGCCTGCTAAATATTATAATTTACGAATATAGTGTAATCCTGTTTCTATATTAAAATCTTCATCATTTACTTTTACATTAGCTTTAAATTCTGAATAAATGACTTCAACAGATACTTCACCATCTTTATCTAATATATTCAATTTATAAGGGTGATAATTTTTTCTATCAATCCACAACCTTTCTTTATTTCTGTATTTATTATTACCTGGGATATCAGTTTCTAAAATTATATATCCTTTACCATCTATTTCATCAAAACTCAAGATGTTTTCTTCATTTGTTAAAATATTTTTCAAGAAATGCCCAACAAAAAGATTCTTATCTACTTCATACTCAAGATCCTTGATTACAAAGGATTCATCTATCTGTTTATTATATAACCAGGCTTGCTTGCCATCGTATAAAACAATATTTCCTTGATTTTCAGCAGGTTCTAAAAACTCTATAACATATTTGTCTGGCTTTTTATAAACATGCTTTGATTTGTAAATTTCAGTGTCTTTGTTTCCCTTCACCGTAACATCTGCAATACATCTATAGGTCTCTATTTCATTAAAATACTTCTGTACTTCATAGAAAACATCTTCTTCCTTTTCTAGAGGTTTTGAACAACCATAAGTAAAAATAATTATCAAAATCAGAAAAAATGATAAAGAGTACTTCATAAACTGCTGAAACCTCCCAAAAATTATTTAATTAGATTTTACATACTTTATAGTATAGGGTATATTTTCTACAATATCTCCTGCTGTAAGTCCATATTCACCCTTTTCCATAGCACCTATATCTCCTGCTAATCCATGTAAAAACACTGATGCAATTGTTGCCTTTAAAGGCTCTATTTTCTGACCGATTAGGCTAGCTATCATCCCACTTAATACATCTCCACTGCCAGCAGTAGCCATACCTGGGTTTCCTGTAGTATTTATATAAATATCACCTTCTGGACTTGCAATCACTGTATTAGAGCCTTTAAGTACAGTTATTGCATTGTATGTTTTTGCAGTATTTCTGCAATACTGGATTCTGTTTGATTGGATTTCATCCACAGTAACATCAAGCAGTCTTGACAGCTCCGCAGGGTGGGGAGTAAGCACTGTGGGATATTGCCTTGATAATAGACCTTTTTTATTTTTTGAAACGCAATTTATCCCATCTGCGTCTAGTACTATAGGTTTTGCTGTAGAAAGTAAAATATCATTAATTAGCCCTACCCTATCATTGTCTACGCCCATTCCTGGACCTAAAACTAAGCAATCCATCTTATTAATCCATTCTTTAATATTCTCTGTTGAACTTGAATCAAAACATCCGCTTCCAGTATCTTTTATAGGTATGGCTATGGATTCAGTTACTGAGAGTTCTATAATATGGATTATTGATTCAGGTGCCATAGAATAAACTAATCCACTTCCACTCCTAAGACAGGCTCTTAGTGCTAGAATCACAGCACCTGTCATTCCTTTGCTTCCTCCTATTACTCCTACTCTTCCATATGTTCCTTTATGAGTATTCTTCTCTCTTTTTGGAATAATATTATTTACCATTTCCTTATCTATAATAGTATAGTCTCCATTTATACATGGTATATTATAATTTTCCCTGTAAAAGTTTTTTTCATCTTCTTCAGCTACGGCAAAAGCTACAGCATTGTCTTTGCTATGACTAATTGAAATATGTATATGTCCTATGTTTCTTTTATTTGCTAGCTCTTTTGCTTTTCCTAACAATCTTACATTAGGCTTTCCTGATAATTCAGAAAAAATCTCAATATCAGTCCATTTAAAGCCACTGATTCCACTTCCAAGTGCTTTGCTTACAGCCTCCTTTGCTGCAAAAATTCCCGATATGGTATTCATATTGTTGTTCTTGGATTCTATATACTTGATTTCATTTTGTGTGAAAATCCTCTCAATAAATTTGCTATTATTACTTATAGCTTTACGTATTCTGTCTATTTCTATTATATCTATTCCAGTACCACTAATCATTATTACACCTCATTTTGAAATCTAATAAATACTAAGTCACAGCTATACAGAACTATCTAGCTCAATGAATAAATTGTATTCTCAATTAGTTTTACTTAAAAATGTCTAAAATACTATTATCAAGTGATATTCCAAATAGTGCTGCTAGAACCCTTACGAATTCTGTTAAAAAGAATATCACTGAGACCATAAAAATGATTACAAAGATAAGCTTTAATATCCCTGCTGTCTTCTCTTTGAATTGAAAGTTTTCATTGAATAATCCAATAATTTTTTGCAACAAGTTAGAGATTATATTAAAGAATATTTCCAAAACTCCTATAATTAGCAATATAAGCATGATTACTTTTGTAGACAATTAATCTCATTCCTTTCTAAACATATACTAAAATTATATCACAATAATTAACAAAATATAGGTAGTAAGCAGTTTCAAAACACAAATTTATTTGCTTGTTATCGCTCACATAAATTTGGTTCTTATTGCGTTTGATCTACCATCAATTTTCTGATAAAAACACTCAAAAAGTCGGGTTAGATCATAAAAAAAGGAATGCCCTAAAGCATTCCTAGTCTAGCATATCTTTATCAAGTTTTTCCATCTCTTTGCTTCCCAACATTCCATGTAAAAAACTATAAGTTGTATTTATCTTTTCTTCATAGTCATTCTTTCTATCTATTAATTCTCTTAGTTTGTTTCTTAACTCTTCTATTTCTGCGCTAAGTGGTTCGAGGCTTCCTTCCCATTCTGCTAATTTCTTATATGCAAGCTTAATAGTCGCTTTTATCAGATTAAGATTTGCTTCCCTTATTTCCTTAGGAAGCATTTCAAGTTCAAATGTTAAATTATCTATTTCATCATTTAGCGTATATATATCCTGCTGGTACTCTCCTAACAACTCTGTACCTTCTTTTAATTGATTATTGTTTAATTCATCAGAAAGCATTATTATTTTATTCATTACTCTCTTTTTATCTCTATTCTTTTCTTTAAGCTGTGCTTCTGCTAGTCTTTGCTTTTCAAGTAGAGCTTCTAGTTCTTTTCTGGCATTATTAATAAGCTTGTCTCCAGCATCTCCAAAAAGCTTTAACCAAGTAGCATCCTTTATTAAAATAGGAATTCTGTTTTTAGCAATTATATCCTTTTCAATATCTATCTGAAAGTTCTTTGAAAACATAAAATCCTCTCCCCAATATATATCTTACGCAAAATACAATATATTTTGTATAGGTTTTTATTACTAACTTAGTTAATAGTTCTATAATTTATTATATCATTTAAAATGCAAAAAAAATAGGCATCTAGTTACTAGACACCTATTCAAAAATTCTATTCTCTATGAAGAAGCTTTTCAATTACCTTTTGAGCTTCATATCCTTCTTTAAAAGTAACTAAATTAGCCTTCTCCCCATTCATTGCCTTGAAAAATTCATCAAGCAGCTCTACTAAATGATCATTGTCCACTAATTCTAGCTTTTCCTTTTTACTATCTTTGTTTGATATCCATAGTTCTCTCCAGTTAACAAGAGAAATAGTTCCCTCTGTTCCGTAAATAGTAAATGATAAGTCTTCCTTCATTCCGACACTGCTTAAGCCATTAAATAATACAGGAATATTGTTTTTTAGATTAGCTCTAGCTATAATTCCTATTTCGGACATAGTAGGATCTTCAGGGTACTCTATAAAGGAAGTTATATCAGACATTTCTCCAAATAATCTGTTTATCATTTGAACAAAATGTGTAAAGACCTCTCTAACAAAGCCGCCTTGCTCTCTAGATGCTATCCAATTATTTTGCTGCCATAACCTTGGCCAATATGTAAAATACCCATGGAGTTCAACTCTTAATAAATCTCCAATAGCCCCTTCTTCAAGTAGAGAATTCATTTTTTTGAATGCTGAAGTGTAGACAGTCGGAAAATTCATTGCATTAATTACCTTATTTTTTTCTACTCCCTCATACATTTCTCTAGCTTCTTCTGATGAGTTTGCTAAGGGCTTTTCACATAGAAAATGTTTATTGGATTTAATTATGTCCATAGCTATTGGATGGTGATACTTAGGCGGTACTGCTAAGTATATAATGTCAATATCCTTGTCCTCTAATAGTTCATTATAAGATTTTACAGTAATTAAATTATATTTACTAGACATTTCTTCAAGTCGCTCAGTGTTAACATCATAAATTCCTTTAATAACTCCTTGAGGATGTCTTTTTATTGCATTTATTAATCTTTCACCTACTACTCCTGCACCAATTATTCCAATATTCATTGTTTTGTTCATTTGCTCACGCTCCCTTTATTTCAATAGATGGCTCAACGCTATTTCAAATGTATCACTATGAAATTAGGGTGTCAAGAAAATCAATGGGTCATATCTAAGTTTTTTTATGAAAAAAATTAGATATACTCTTCCCAATAAGTCCAATTATAGAACTGATTCCAATTGAGATCAAAAAAATTAAAAAATATCTTTTGAACTCACCTGTGTATATTTTAGTGTGCACTTCACTTCTAAAATATTCAGCTACATGGATATTATGCCTTTTCTATTTATTTCTAAACTCATTATCGATCTGCTGCTTTAATATTTTGAAATCTAATTCTGGTAATTTTTTTTCAACTGATATTTCAAAATTACTTAAACCTGGATACGCATGATTTACTATTTTCCAACTTCCCTCATGTTTGTTTAGCTCAAAAGTATTTTCTCCATAGCTAACAAAAGGAGGATAGGCTTGATGTTCATCTATTTCTATTTTAACTATCACTTTAGCACTTTCACCATTAATATCAACCGTTTTATAGCTGAAAGTTAATGGAAAAGCCTTCTTTTCTACATAAGCATATCCTTTCTCATCAATGTATTTTCTTCGAATAGTTAGTGCTTTTAGTGCTACTACTTTGTTCTGATTTTGTATTTTTGTCATATCTAAATATGGTGTTATATCTTTATATTCCATTTCTAAATATGATTTATATTGAGTGTTATAAAATGATTCAATTGTATTTTTTATTAGAACAACATCTGATTTCATTTGATAATTGCACGAAGGTAAGAGTAGTAAAGCAACTAAAAGTGTTAGAAGTTTTTTCATAAACTTTTCCCCCACATCTTCTTACTACAGTATTTCCCTAAAATAACTTGGGTTAAAATACCTTTTAGAACCAATATAACCCGAAAAATAACGATATCCATTCGAACTATGCTGAGCAAACTTTAATGCACCCTTATCTACCAATATAACTGTATGATCATAATCTCCATCAGTATCAAAATCTATTTGCATAATCCCACCTCCATTTAAGGAGTTTACACTACTAACTATAAAAGATTTAGTTTTTTTATCCTCTTCTTTTTTTAGCAATTTATCTGCCTTTATTAAAACTTCCTCTGCTTCGCTATATTCTCCGTTTAATATAAGTGTTGATGCATATTTTAGCAGGCTTTAAGCATATCTTTTTGTTTCACTTAACTGCCTGTCTATTTCACAGACTGCTTCTGCATACTTTTTTGCATTTTCTTTATCTTTTAAAATGAAGATATTCTAAATCTACATCTAGTTTTTGAGATAGGTATTTTAATAAATCAATACTTGGACTTGCTTTGCCATTTTCAATATAACTTAACTGTGCCTTTGAAACATATTCTCCACCTAGCTCACTAAGAAACATGCTTCTCTCTTTTCTTAGTTTCTGTATTTTTCCCCTATTGTTAATACTTCCATGTCTTTTCTTCGTTCATTATTTGTTTTTTATATTTAACATTCTATTTAACTATATTGTAATGCTACTGCCGTTACTTGTCAATATTGTTTAAATAATACTATTATACCATTCTAGCCCAAATTCACACTTCTGCCATATCACTTAACTCTGATTATTAAAGGTTTTTACAAATAGCCTTTTTGGAATTAACTAGAGGAATAGTTCTGGTTAGAAATTCATTAATTAAGACTTTAGGTACAGAAAAGGCTACTCACTATAAAAATAAATCTACAGTAAGTAGCCTTTTTCTTTTTTATTTCTTCTGCCCGTAAGTCTTAAATTTCTCTAACATTAAAGTCATTTCTTCTTCGGGAAGTATAACAGGTTCTCCTATACATTTTGTTCTATAGTATAATTCTGCACAATACTCTATTTCTTCTGTTATATTAAATGCATTTAGTAAATCATTGGCGCCTGCTAAAAGTCCATGGTTTGCAAGTAATACAGCCTTTCTGTTCTTCATAGCTTCAAAAGCATTTTCAGCTAAATCTTTGGTTCCATAAGTAGCATATTTGGCACATCTGACATCTAATCCTGCCAAGGCTACCATATAGTGAACTGGTGGCAATGCCCAATTTAGACACGCAAGTGTAGTAGCGTACATAGTGTGAGTATGTATGATAGCATCTATATCAGTTCTTCTTTCATAAAAAACTCTGTGCATCTCAACTTCACTTGAAGGCTCTTTATCTCCGTCTACCCGTTCTCCCTTTATATTCAACACAACTACATCCTCAGGCTTTATCTGGAAATAGTCTATACCTGATGGGCTTATGGCAAATAGTCCTTCTTTTCTATTAAATATACTTAGATTGCCCCCAGTACCCTTTGTAAGTCCACTTGTAACAAGCTTTTTACCGTATTCAACTATTTGCTCTCTTTCTGTCTTCATTAACATGTAAACATCAGTCCTCTCCTTTGTAAAATCATATTCTAAAAACTCAATGCACTGTCCAAATCTTCAATTATATCTTGAACACCTTCTAGTCCTACAGATATTCTTATCATGCTTTCAGTTAGTCCAAACTTAGCTAATTCTTCCTTTGGATATCCTCTATGTGTCATTGCCGCAGGAAGTTCTATTAGAGTCTCACAGTCCCCAAGACTAACTGCAAGTTGTGCTAGTTTTACTGAGTTAACAACCTTTTTAGCATCTTCTAAGTTGCCTTTTACCTCAAAGCTTATCATAGCACCGAATCCACTCATTTGCTCTTTAGCTATTTCATGCCCCTTGAAATCCTCAAGACCAGGGTAGTAGACTTCTTTTACATTTGGATGACTTTTTAAAAATTTAGCTACTGCCATTGCATTTTTTTCGTGTTCTTTCATTCTTACTCCAAGTGTTTTAAGACCTCTAAGCAGAAGCCAAGCATTAAAAGGACTCATAACACCGCCAAATTCACACATATAATCAAATTTGAGGGATTGGATATAATCTTCATCCTTAGAAACTGCAACTCCCCCAACTACATCTCCATGACCACAAATGTATTTAGTAGCACTATGAACTACTACATCTGCTCCCAGTGTTAATGGTCTTTGGAAGTATGGTGTTGCAAAAGTGTTATCAATAACTACTTTTACTCCCTTTTCCTTTGCTATACTTGCAATTTTCTTGATATCTAAAATCATAAGGTTTGGATTAGAAGGAGTTTCGAAATAAATAACCTTTGTATTCTCATCAATTAACTCAGATAATTTATCAGTATCACTTAAATCAGCAATTTTATAGCTTACATTGTACTGCGGGAGAACATGGGTGACCACATTGTAACTAGAACCATAAAGTGTCTTATTTACTATAACATTGTCGCCTGGCTTAAGAAGTGAAAATAATACTGAACTTATAGCTGCCATACCAGAAGCAAAAGCAACTGCACCTTTTCCTTCTTCTAATGCTGTCATTCTATTCTCAAAAAGTCTTAGAGTAGGATTATTTCCTCTAGTATATACATAGTCATCACTTTCAAAGGACATAACCTTTTCAACATGTTCAATATTATCAAATACAAAGGTAGACGTCTGATAAATAGGTGGATTTAATGCGTTATTTGCATTTTTCCCTCCTCCTGCATGTATTGCCATAGTTTCAAAACTGTGTTTTTTATTTTTGTCCATTAACTGCACTCCTCTCTTTTTCTTATATTTTATGAAAACATGAACTTATGAATCTAAGCTCTATATCTTCTAGCGCCCTGATATTTTTTTCACTGCCAATAATAGTCACCAACAGTTTGATACTAAATACTAAACTTAAGACATTGGTATTATTTTATCTTATGTTTACTATTCAGTATCTCTTGTTTAATAAGCCGGGGGAAAATCCCCCGACTATGTTATTATTGCATAAAGCTACCAATGAATGTTGCTACTACGCCTATTCCTGCTACAAGAACCACACTCATTCCCTCTGCTACACTACTAGCAAAACTGAAAGCTTCTTGTCCAGCTCCTAGAGCTACTACAAATCCGCCTATCATCCCAAATCCTATTCCTAATACCATAATTATTGAACCGATTCTAGCTCTTCCACCAGTTTGTGGTAAATCTTCTTCTGGCATAATATCTGTCCATAGAAGATCCCATTTTTTAATTCTAGGATATAATACTAATAATAAAGGTATCCCAAGAATAATTGATGGCACTAAGTTATTCATAGATATTATTGCACCTAGTGCTGCAAATGGAACCATACCAAGTAGTTCAAGTCCCCAACCTATTACTAGTGCACATGATAATGCTCCTCCTAATGCTGCTACTATAAATGCTACAACTTTTCTACCTGATTTAAGATTTGGTTCTGCATCCTCTTTGTCAACTATCCCAAGATTCTGCCATATCTTATATGGCACATATGCAAACATAAAGTTACCAAAGAATCCAAAAATACTTCCTACTCCTAGTGAGCCAAAGAAATCTCCTATTAGATTTCCAATAGCTGAGCCCCATGCTCCTGCAGGTCCAAATAATAGACCAAATACTATAGGAAGCGCACTTGCAGGTCTAACCTCTGTAATCCCGGGAATTAAAACAATTGCTTTAAAAGGTATTAACAATGCTGCATAAAGTCCAGCACATAACGCTACTAAAACTACCATTTTAGTTGACTTCCACATTTTAAATACTTCTTTCACAACAAAATCCCCCTTTTTTTATTAAAGTTCAATAATTGCATTTTTGCAGTTACAGTGTTCCTGGTCAAGGTCTTTACTAAATACTTTCAAAAAAGCTTTACTAATTCTTTCTTTGTTTGCAGACAATGTACCTTGAATATCGTGTAAAGTTATATCACCCTTAACACCTGTACACCAGTTAGTAATTATACCAACAGCCGCGTAGCACATACCTAGCTCCTTTGCAAGTACTACTTCGGGTACATTGGTCATGCCAACTACATCACCTCCCATAGCTTTAAACATTTTTATTTCGTATTCTGTTTCAAATCTAGGTCCTTCAGTGCAAATATAAACTGCATCCCCTTTGACATCGATTGATTCGTCCTTTGCTACTTTACAAAATTTGTCCCTAAGATTTTTA
This sequence comes from Proteiniborus sp. DW1, assembly GCF_900095305.1. Taxonomy (NCBI): domain Bacteria; kingdom Bacillati; phylum Bacillota; class Clostridia; order Eubacteriales; genus Proteiniborus; species Proteiniborus sp. DW1. The sequence continues at coordinate 126,355 of NZ_FMDO01000044.1, forward strand.
CAATAGGGGTCTCCCATGTCAGTATGTTTTACTGGCTCGTCCCCGCCTTCAAAAAAAGTAACAGGTCTTTGCTTAGTAAAATCAATAAAATTATTAACAATTACTACATCTCCTGGTGCATATTTCTCATTACATGAGCCAACTGCAACAGTTGCATAAATATATTTAACTCCCAATTGCTCTAATGCTTTCATATTTGCTCTATAATTTATTAAATGTGGTGGAGTTGAATGACTTTTCCCATGTCTAGCTAAAAAAACGATTTCTTCACCATTAATACTAACTATATCTACTTCTACTTTCCCATACTTTGTCTCTACAATTTTGCTATGGCTGCTTTCTCCAATATCATATACTCCTGTACCTCCAATAATTGCTTTCCTCACAGTATTAACCTCCTATAACTTAAATGCTATTTTCGCATATATGGAAAATATCACTGCTAACAGTGTAATCACCATCAATACATAGTCTCTTCCATCGAAGCTAATCTCCATCAAATTAGTTCTATCCTTATCATATCCAAAACCTTTTGATTCAAGTGCCATTGAAAACACATTTGTACCCCTAATTACAGATATAAAAGTAGGTATGATTAGTGGTACATATTTCTTTACTTTTTGAAATATTGAACCAGAATCTAAATCAAGACCTCTTGATTTTTGTGCCTGAGTAATGGTATAGCTTGTACCCACTATCATAGGAACAAGTCTTATGGCAGTGGAGAAGGCAAATGCTCCCCTGTAAGGTACTTTTAGCTTTACAAGTCCTAAAGCTATTTCTTCAATTTTTGTAGAACTTAAGAATATCATTCCAGCCACTATCATTACATTAAACTTAATTCCTACAGTTATGCCATATAATAAGCCTTCTAATGTTATAGGTCCTAATATTCTTGTCTCTCCTCCCTTAGTTAATGACCAAATGATAATTGACATTAGGGCAATCATAAATAATATTACTCTTATACGTTTAAGATTCGACAGTACTTTTCCTGACTGACCATATAGAATTATGATCACTCCTAAAGCAACTAGTATGGGAAGTGAATTAAACAACAACGCAATTGTAAAAGTTCCAAACATTATTAATAGCTTAGTTCTAGGGTCTAGTCTATGGAGAAAAGTATCTTTATCAATATATAAGAACATATCCATGTTATTTCGCCCCCTTAGTACAACTAATCATTTCATCTACTGATAACATTGTTTTACCCAGCTTGTTACTTAAACTTACTATATGAGGTGTCTTTAGATATGACTTTAAAAGTTCCTCTTCATTCTTAAATACATCTCTAGTGTTACCATACATCTTTATCTCACCATCATTTATAACTGCTACTTTATGTGCATATTCAGAAACTACCCACATTGTATGAGTAATCATGACTATAGTATGTCCACTTTCATTAAGCTTCTTAATCAGTTCCATCATCTGTCTCTGTTCTTTATAATCAAGTCCTGTAGTAGGCTCATCCAATATAATTACCTTAGGCCTTGCAGATAAGATAGAAGCCACTGCTATTCTCTGCCTTCCACCCTTTGTGAGTGAAAACGGGTCTTCCTCCTCGTATCCCTCCATATCAACTGCTCTCAATGCTTCCTTTACTCTTTCATCTATTTCCTCTTTTGAGCAGCCTCTAATTTTAGGGCTGAAGGCTACTTCCTCGTATACTGTGTCAGCAAATATCTGATGATCAGGATTCTGAAAGGCATATCCTACTTCCTTCCCAATTTCAAATATCGTTGTATTCTTTGTATCTTTACCATTAACTATTACACTTCCACTTGTTGGTTGTAATAAACCGTTAAAATGCTTTACTAGTGTAGTCTTCCCACTACCATTATGTCCTAGCACAGCTAAAAACTCGCCTTCTCTTACTTTCAGATTTGCCCCTTTCAAAGCAGTCTTTCCATTTGGATAAGTATGTTCTAAATCTCTTACTTCTATAATTACATCTCCATACTTACTTTCTCTCTCCTTCTCTTTTTTAAGTAGTTCTTCATACTTTTCTTCATCTATCTTTAGATTTAGACTATTAAATCTTTCTAATCCTTCTTCTGGAGTTAGTGGCAACTCATCTTTATCAAGCAAGGAAAGCTTTGAAAAAAACTTAGGAATTTGAAGAGACATTATTCCAATACCATCAGTTAACTCGATTTCTCTAAGGACATCTTTAGGAGATCCATCTCTTAAAATATGTCCATCCTCCATTATTATGATTCTATCAGCATTCAGAGCCTCTTCTGTCTCATGTTCTATTATAATCAGTGTAAGATCTTTATTCTCGTGTAATTCCTTTGCTATAGTAAATATCCCTAATTTCCCTACAGGATCAAGATCTGTAGTAGGCTCGTCCATACATATGACATTAGGCTGTGAAGCAAGTACAGAGCCTATAGCTAGTCTTTGCTTCTGCCCACCTGATAATGTTGAAGGTTGCCTGTCTTCAAAACCTTGTAAATTAACTGTCTTTAACACTTTATCGATTCTTCGCTTTATTTCTTCTCTTTCAACTCTAAAATTTTCAGGGCCAAATGCTATTTCAAGCAGTGTATTTGTGGAAAAAAGCTGGGATTCAAAATCCTGGAAAACCAATCCTATTTCTTTCGCCATTCTACTAACATTATTCTCCTTGGCATTGACTCCATTTACTGTGACTTCACCACTGTAATGTCCTCTAATAAAATGGGGTATTAATCCATTTAGACAATTTGCTAAAGTGGACTTGCCAGCACCACTAGGGCCCATTATTACTACAAATTGTCCCTTTTCAATATCTAAATTTATGTTTTCAATGGCATTTTTATCTTTTTGGTCCTTGTACTTAAATGTTAGGTTCTTAATGGATATAGCTTTTTGATTCACATTATTATCCAATTGTCTTACCCCCTACTTAAGTTTTAATATGTTTTCTTTATATGGTGCTCTAACTATCCCCTTTTCTGTTATAATACCAGTAATATTCTCACCTGGAGTCACATCAAATGCTGGATTATACACTTCAATTCCCTCTGGTGCTATTCTGATATTTTCAATATGAGTAACCTCTTCACCACTTCTTTCTTCAATTTCTATTCCTTCCCCAGTTTCTGTGTCAAAATCTATAGTAGTAGTAGGAGCAACTACATAAAATGGTACATTATAAGCTTTTGCAACTACTGATAACATAAATGTACCTATTTTATTTGCAGTATCTCCATTTAAAGCTATTCTATCTGCACCTACTAGTATTACATCAATCTTACTGTCCCTTATCAAAGTAGCTGCTACGTTGTCAGCAATAAGCTTGGCTGGTATTCCCTCCTGCTTTAGCTCCCATGCAGTAAGTCTTCCACCCTGAAGCCTAGGTCTTGTTTCGTCTGCGTATACAAATATATCCTTACCAGTATAAAATGCTTCTCTTATAACCCCTAAAGCTGTTCCGAAACCTGCTGTAGCTAAGGCTCCAGTATTGCAGTGTGTAAGAATAGTAGCTTTTTCAGGTATAATTTTATTCCCATGTTTGCCCATTTTTTTGTTGGTTTCTATATCCTCATTGAGAATCTTATCTGCTTCTGTTTCTATCTTTTTGCATATTTCATTTACTGATAACTCTTTGTTTTCTTCTATGAGATTCCTCATCCTTCGTATAGCCCACATTAGATTCACTGCTGTAGGTCTTGATTTATTTAGCACACCAAGGGCTTCCTCCATATTCTTTAGAAAATCACCTTTGCTATTATCTATGAACTCTTTTGCAGCGAGAACTACTCCATATGCTGCTGCAGCTCCAATGGCAGGAGCTCCCCTTACAACCATATCCCTAATAGCAAATTCCACATCTTTATATGTCTTACACTGAAATATTTCATATGTAATTGGTAGTTTCCTTTGGTCTATAAGGTATAAGGTGCCATCCCTATATTCAATTGCATTAATTTCTTTCATTAAATTATCCTCCTTTGTTATACCTGTCTAATATTTTTTTAAGTCAAACACAACCTTTAATGTATTTTTAGAATCAAATGCGTCTTCAAAGTCCTTAAGTGAATATATCCCACTTATTAATTCATTGACGGATATTAGCTTTCTTTCTAAAAGCCGCAACGCTGCATCCAAGGGTCCACATCTTGTACCTAATACAGTTATCTCATTAACAACCCAGCTTGTTGGGTTTAGAACGGCATCAGAATTATAGGTGCTCTTAAGTATTATTATTCCTCTAGCTTTTACTATTTCCACAGCATATTTTAATCCCTTATCATTTCCAGTACAGTCAACTACTAGGTCAAAATAATTTTGAAATTTAGCATCCTTTAGTAAAATTGTGTTAGCTTTATCTCTTAGAAGCGCCAGCTTCTCCAAATGCTTTCCTATTACCGTTAAATCACATGCTGTTAGACTTAGTGTTTGGGCTATAAGCTGCGCTAGCTTTCCATCACCTATTACCGCAACCTTGTGAGTAGGTTTAACATGGTACATTTCAGTTATCTGTAGCGCTGCAGCTAAAGGTTCAGTAAATACAGCTTCTATATCTGATACATTGTCAGGAACAAGGTGTAAATTTTTGTTTGGAAGGGTAATGTAATCTGCAAATGCTCCATTTTTGTCAGTCATTCCAAGTATCTTTCTGCTCCTACAATGATTTTCAAATCCTCCTTTACAAAAATCACAACTACCACAGCCTATATTTATCTCACCAACTACTCTTTTTCCAATTAGCCTTTTATTAGAAGAATCCTCTACTATCCCTACAAACTCATGTCCTAATATACCTGTAAAGCTTTTATATCCCTTTATTATCTCTTTGTCCGTATTACATATTGAAGCATAAATCACTTTTATTAAAGATTCATCGCCCTGAATCTTAGGTATTTCTATGTCTTCCCTATATCTCAGCTTTCCATCAAAATATAATCCCCTCACATACTCACCCTTTTCTCAAACAAGCTAAGTTTAGAATCGATTATTGGAATAGGCTCTTTGCGCATCTTTCTGCATTGAACATTACTTTTTCTAAATCTATTGTCTTTAATTCATAGTTTTCCATCAGTACTTTACCATTTACTATTACAGTTTCCACATCTGACGCCTGAGCTGAATAAGCTAACGATGCTACTAAGTTATATCTTGGATAGAAATGCGGTTTATTCAAATCTAGCATTATAATATCTGCTTTTTTACCAACTTCCAGTGTTCCTACTTCTTTTTCTATGCCTAATGCTCTTGCTCCATTTAAGGTAGCCATCTTAAGGGCAGTAGTAGCAGGTATTGAAGTTGTATCACCTGTATAGCCTTTATTTATTAGAGCAGCTAGGTTGATTTCCTCAAACATATTGAGATTGTTATTGCTTGCAGAGCCGTCAGTTCCAAGTGCTACATTTATTCCACTTCTTAACATGTCTTCAACTCTTGCAAATCCGTTTCCTAGTTTTAGATTGCTACCTGGGTTATTAGCTACGCTTACCTTTTTCTCTGCTAGTATAGCTATATCCTCATCTGATAAATGAACACAGTGTGCAGCTAATGTAGGCAGGTCAAAAAGTCCTAAATCATAAACATGTTTTATAGGAGATTTTCCACGTAGATTATAGCTATCTTCAATTTCCTTTTTGCTTTCTGATAAATGTATATGGATTCTCATTCCTTTTTCTGATGCCATGTCTATTATTTTCGTTAAAAACTCTGGACTACAAGAGTATGGAGCATGTGGTCCTGCCATTACAGTTATTCTCCCATCGGCTTTACCATGCCAATTATCAAAGAATTCTCCAGTGTTTTTTAACTTAGCTTGCTGGTCCCCACTATCAGACATACCTATACATAAACTTGCTCTTATGCCAGTTTCTTCTGTTGCTTTAGCTACTTCATCCATAAAGAAATACATATCAGCAAAGGATGTCACTCCAAATCTGATCATCTCCGCTATGCTTAACATAGAGCCCCAATATACGTGTTCTGGTATTAGCTTTTCTTCTTGAGGCATTATCCTTTCAAATAACCATGTCCAGAATGGTAAATCATCAGCATAATTTCTAAAGAGAGACATAGCAATATGTGCATGGGAATTTACTAACCCTGGCATTGCTAGTTTATTTGTTCCATCAATAATCTTTTCTGCTTTAAAATTCTCTGGTACTATACCTATATGTTTTATTGTCCCATTCTCAATAGCTATACTAGTCTTTTCTAAAATCTCAATATCTCCACTTACAGTAAAGACTGAAGCGTTCTTTATTAAAATATTCATGTAATATCCTCCTTGTTAGATTTATATTTTATATTTTATCTTAACCTATTAACCTTAAACTTAAATACATCAGTATTAAAATAATCCATAGAATAAATTTGAGGATTACCCTCTTTATCGTAATGAATTTGATGTAATAGTAAAAATAGCTGGTTCTTTTTTATCTTCATATGTTTTATCATTTCAGCAGTTGGCAAAGTAGGAATAATATCTGCTATAGCATATTCTGGTTCTATTCCATATTTTTTCTTAAAATAGTCAAACATAGATTCATCTTCAATTCTTTTTGGTACTTCCTCCATGTCGGCCATCTTTTTTATTGTATCTACACAATATACTGCAACCTTTTGATTTGCTGTCCTAACTCTAGTAAAAGTTATTACTTTTTCCCCTTCCTTTAATCCCATTTTATCCATCATATCCTTTGTAGGAAGTTCTTCCTTGATATCGATCCAGATAGTACCTGGTTCATATCCAAAGCTCTCAATTATTTCAGTTATACTCTCTAGTTTTTCAAGTCCACTTTCAATATGTGTAGGCACCTTGTTTATGAACGTACCTTTCCCTTGAATCTTATATAATATTTTATCCTGCTCCAATAACGCTAGCGCCTCTCTTACAGTATATCTACTTACTCCAAGCATTTCCATTAGCTGTACTTCTGAAGGTAGCAGACTATCGGGCTGGAGATTTCTCTCTTTTATGTACTCTATTATTTTCTCTTTCACTTTTTGGCTTAGAGAAACAGATTTTTCTTTGTTTTTCATATATAACAACTCCTTTTACTTGTCAGACGTCTGACGTCTGACACCTTAAATAAATAATAACACCATCTGAATTTTCTGTCAATATGCTTTCTTAGAAAAAAAGCAGCTCATTAGTCAATTAATGAACTGCTTATTTTGAAAATTATATTAATGGAGGTTTGAAGAAATGGTATCTCTTAACAAGTCTCTAATTCCATTGGCTGTGAAGTCCTTGACATCTATCCAGCCATTTCTATTTTTATTATAATCGTTGTAATTCTTGTTATATATATATCCTTCTCCACCTTCATTAAACCCTTTTGCTATGAGCTTATGTGTATTTTCATCAGATAAATAGTATGAAAATACATTATTATCATCTTTTACTTCTACAACATTGTTAAAGGAATTTAGTATAGCCCTTTTTTCTTTTAAGGTTACAAACATCTTTCTCAAAGTGCAAGCCTCCTTTCCCTATGGTCCCTTATAATATTTTGCCTAAGTTGAGGCTGCTTTATGCTTTTCTTATCCCTTGAGTATCTTTGCATTCTGCTCTTCTATAAATTGATTTGTGTACAGTCTATAGTAATATCCTTTTTTCTCTAATAGTTTATGGTGATTTCCTTCTTCTATTATCTTACCGTCTTTTATTACAAGGATTCTATCTGCTGTACGTATTGTAGAAAGTCTGTGTGCTATGATGAAACTAGTTCTTCCTTTTAATACCTTGTGTATAGCATCTTGGATTTTTTGTTCTGCTTCTGTATCAATTGAGGAAGTAGCCTCATCTAGTACAAATATTCTAGGATCAGCAAGTACTGCTCTAGCAAATGAAATAAGCTGTTTTTCACCTGTAGATAGCTTACCTCCTCCTTCTCCTACCTCTGTATCATAGCCCTTTTCTAGCTTTTTGATGAACTCGTGAGCATTTACTAGCTTTGCTGCTCTTATTATATCTAGCTCGCTAGCATCTAACTTTCCATATCTAATATTATCCTTAATGGTTCCGCTAAATAAGTGAGGTCCCTGAAGTACATATCCCAAATTAGAGTGTAACCAAAGTAATGGCATCTTTTTGTAATCAATACCATCTATTAGTATTTGACCACTTGTAGGCTCATAAAACCTGCAAGCAAGATTTACTATGGTACTTTTTCCTGAACCTGTTTCTCCAACTAAGGCGATTGTCTCTCCTGCTTTAATATGAAGATTAAAATTCTCAAGAACCTTTTCGCCTGTATTATAGGCAAATGTAACATCCTTAAAAGTTATATCTCCCTTAATCTCTGGCCAAGCTTCTTTATTTGAATTAAATGAGTCCCCATACTCTTTTATTACATCTTCACTATCTTCTATTTCAAGCTTAGTATCTATCATAGACATAACCCTTTCTGCAGAAGCCTGAGCTGATTGTAACTCTGCAAAGACACGAGCCACCTCTCTAACAGGTTCAAAGAAGTGAACTGTATATGATATGAATGCTACTAAGGTACCATAGCTAATAGCATCTGAAAACACACTCTCTCCTCCATACCAAATTGCTAAACCAGTTCCTATAGATGAGAGTACCAATACTACTGGCTGGAATAATGAAGAAAATACTGTTGCTCTTATGGAATTAGCCTTCATGCTTGTTGTTAATTCAACAAACTCATTTAGATTTTCTTCTTCTCTAACTAGTGTTTTTGTAGTTCTAGCACCCATTATTCCTTCGTTAAAAGCACCAGTAATACGTGAATTTATCTTTCTAGTTTGCCTATGTGCTTTCAATATTTTTTGTTGAAAATACATACTTACTACTGCTAATATAGGCATCACTAATAGCACTAGTAATGCTAGCTTCCAATTTAGAAATAACATTACAATAGTCGTTGTAATCATTAAAACAAATCCCCAAACCATATCAACAATGCCCCATGCAATAGTATCTCCTAGTCTCTGAATATCTGACGTCATACGGGCCATTATCCACCCTACAGGAGTAGTATCGAAATATGAGAATGATAACTCTTGTAAGTGTTTAAAACCCTTTCTTCTAATAATATAAACAAGCCCTGTCTCCACTTTTCCTGCTATAGCTATGAAGAAACCTATTGTAAATACTTGGATTACAATTAAAAGAAAATACACTATCCCAAAAACTACAATTCCATCAATATAGATACTATTAAAGATTGTAATTCCCTTTAAATTTTTTTCTACTACATAGTTATCAACTATAAATCTTGTCATCAGTGGAAAAATTGCATCTATAACTGCTAGACTTACCATTAAAAAACATAGTATTATTAATTGCTTTTTTAGTGGCTTTGCATAAGAAAAAATCTTTTTCCACAATTTTAAGTCAAATTTACTATTATAATCTTGTTCTTGAAAAGAACTCATTTATTACACCACCTTTTTCGTCGAAAACCTATAGGTCTAAACTGTTTTAGTCTCTATTAATAGCTCTTCCTCTAAGGCATTTTGAATTTCCCAAATACGCCTATATAGCCCCTGCTGTCCTATTAGTTCTTCATGAGTACCAGACTGTACTAGTTCTCCACCATCTAATACAAGTATAATATCTGCCTCTGATAATGTTGAAATCCTGTGAGATATTATAAATGTTGTAGTCTTTTCCTTCCTCGTCTTTAGAGCCTTTCTTATATTTGCATCAGTTTCAGTATCTACTGCACTAAGAGAATCATCAAACACTAAAACTGGATAGTCATTTATTATAGTTCTAGCTATGGCAACTCTTTGTTTTTGTCCTCCTGAAAGAGTAACTCCACGCTCCCCTACTAATGTGTCGTAGCCTTTTTCAAAGTCTAATATTACATCATGGATAGAAGCTATTTTTGCTGCTTCATAAACCTCAGAATCAGATGCCTCTTTCCTTGCAATTTTTATATTATCCTTAATATTCTTTGAATATAGAAAAGGCTCTTGTAGGATTATACCTACATTTTTTCTAATCCACTTCTTATCTATCTCCTTAAGCTCTATGCCATCAATCTTAATAGAACCACTCTGATAATCATAGAGTCTACCTAAAAGATGAATTAAAGTAGATTTACCAGAGCCTGTAGGACCTAGTATAGCTACTGTTTGCCCTTGTTTAACTTTAAATGATACATTCTTTAAAATAGGTCTTTCCTTTTCATATTCAAAACAAACATCCTTAAACTCTATATTTCCCTTTACTTCAGGCTTTAGCTGATTTTTATCTGTTACCTCTAAAGGTTCATCTAATATTTCCCCTACTCTCTTCAAGGAAACTATCATCTTCCCGAAATCTGCTAGAATTCTACCCATTTGCCTTATTGGCCACAGTAGCATTCCCTCATAGGTTGTAAATACTACTAATGTACCTAGAGATATTTCTCCCATAGCTGCCCAATATGCTCCAAATACCAATACTGCTCCAATCTGTAATAGACATGCTAAATCTGATAAAGCCCAGTACCATGCAAGTAGTTTAATCAGTCTGTAAGTCAAACCTCTAAATTCAACATTCTTTTCATCAAACTTATCTATTTCATATTGCTGACGAGCAAAAGCTCTAACTACTCTTATTCCAGTAAGATTTTCTTGAAGTACATTTGAGAGTCTACCTTCAGCCTCATCTGACTTTTGAAATGCATCTCTCATTTTTATAAAGAAAACTATAGCAGCTACAAAAATTACTGGAACTACTAACATTGCGATTAAAGTAAGCTTAACGCTTAAAGAAAGTAATATACTTAATACAAATGTAATCATGAATACTGCATATCCTATTTCAACAAATTGAACTGCAAGAAATCTTCTTATAGTTTCAATATCTGAAGTACATCTTTGTATTAAATCTCCCGTTTCAGCCTTTACATGGTATTCATAAGATAAATGCTGTAAGTGGTCATATACTTTCTCTCTAAGATTTTTAGCTATAGACTCAGATGCCACTGCTGACCATTTACCTCTTAAGTAAGTAAATAATCCTCTTCCTATAGTTAGAATTATAAGTGCTAAGCTGCATATCCAAAGATTTTGAGCTAATGTGTTTTTACCACCTAATGAATCGATTATACTTAGTACCCAATTAGGTACATCCATTGGTTTATCTCCTATTACTGAGTCAATAGTAAAACTAATAACTAAAGGCCCTGCCAATGTAAATGCTGTAGCCAGTGCTACACTCAGTATTGCACCAACATATAACAATCTGTTCCCCTTCATTGATTTCATTAATAATTTAATACTGTCCATTAATTATTCACCGTCCTTTGATGTTTTTGTAATTCCATTTGTCAACCTGATTCGATAATAAAACTCTGTTCCATTCTTCTTTTTAATAGCTTTTTCATAATAATTCCTCCCTATGATCTGTAATTTGCAGTTTTGAAACACAAATTTCTTCACTCCCATTCAGTCGTGTAAATTTGGTTCTCATTGCCTTTGCCCTATGCTACAATTACTCAAATCTTTGATTTGGGATAATTGTAGTACTCAAAAACTTGATTTCTGAGCTTCCTATATTTTCTGATAAAAACATTCAGAAAATTAGATTAGAGCATAAAAATAGCCACAGGATTATTATTTCCCATGGCTTCTAAAGAATACAAAGGTATTATGCTTCAAAAAGGCATAATAACCCTATATAAATACAAAAAGCCATAGGATAATATACACAACCCTATGGCTACTTTTACATAGTACAATGTTAAAAAATACTAAAAAAGCACCTCAAAAAATACCGGTCGTGTATATAAATTATTTAGTTTTATTCTGTTTTTAATGATTAGAATATTTACTTTGATATTCATGACACGACCTCCTTTTTGAAATATTTTCTAACATAAAATAGTATATTATAAGAATATGGAAAATACAACTACTTTTTTGCTTTGTAATATAAATGTAATATTTTCAAAAAACAATATTAGAAAATTAAAAAATTACTAGTATTATCGAGATATTATGAGAATTTTTATAATATTTTTATATATTCCTTGTTTTTCATCTCAAATCATACTTGAATATCAATATAAATATAATATAATAAAAGTGTAAGGTCAAAGAAAGTCAAAGTCAAATAAAATTAAGGAGGTTTTAAATATGTTTGGTTTAAGTCCATATAACAGAAGAAATAGAGGGATGATGAGTAGACCAAGTGACTTCTTTAATTTCGATAGCTTCAACAACTTCATAGAAAGCTTCTTTAACACCGATTTCTTCCCTCAAGTTCAAAGTGTTGGTCAAATGAAGGTTGACATAAAAGAACAAGACAACAAATACGTCCTAGAAGCCGAACTACCAGGAGTAAACAAAGATGAAATAACAGTTGAACTAAGAGATGATATGCTTACTATCTCTGTTCAAAGAGATGAGAGAATTGAAGAAACTAAAGAAAACTACATCAGAAAAGAACGCAGATATGGCTCTCAATCTAGAAGTTTCTATTTAGAAAATGTAAAAGCTGAAGATATCAAAGCTAAATTTGAAAATGGAATTTTATCAATCTCTCTACCAAAAAAAGAAGTAAAAGCTAAGAATAGCAGAAAAATTGATATCAACTAGATTACCCTCTTATATCTATGTAACAAAAAGCCCAAAAAGTCCAGCTGATTTAGCTGGACTTTTGCAGTTCTATGGAATTTTTTATTTTACAACTATATTAAATATTCTACCTGGTACATATATTTCTTTTACTATAGTCTTGCCTTCTATTAGTCCATGTAACTTTTCATCTTCTACTAGTTTAGCTTTAGCTATTTCTTGAGTTGCATCTGCTGGAATTGATATAGTGCCTTTTACCTTACCATTAATTTGAACTGCTATTTCTATTACATCTTCTACAGTTTTAGCTTCATCCCAAGTAGGCCAAGATTGCTCGTTTAGCATTCCACCAAATCCATTTATATCCCATATTTCTTCTGTTATATGTGGAGCTACTGGATTTAATAGTACAAGGAACGTTTTAAACTCGGCTCTATTTACTTTTCCTGCATCGTTAAATTCGTTTAGTAAACTCATAAGTGCTGCTACAGCAGTATTAAATTTCAATGTTTCGTAATCTTCACTTACCTTCTTAATTGTCTTATGCATACTTGTTTCTAGCTCTTTTGAATACTCATCACCATCAACTAGAATATCTTGAAGTCTCCATACCCTATCTAGGAACCTTCTACAGCCCTTCACTCCATTTTGAGACCAAGGAACGCTTTTTTCGAAGTCACCTATGAACATTTCATATAATCTTAGAGTATCTGCACCAAATTCATCAACTATTTCATCAGGATTTACTACATTGCCCCTTGATTTTGACATCTTCTCATTGTTCTCTCCAAGTACCATTCCATGTGATGTTCTTTTTTGATATGGCTCTGGAGTAGGTACTATTCCGTAATCATATAAGAATTTATGCCAAAATCTTGAATACAATAAGTGAAGTGTAGTATGTTCCATTCCACCATTGTACCAGTCTATAGGAAGCCAATAATCAAGGTTTTCCTTACTTGCTAACTCCTTATCATTATGTGGATCTGTATATCTTAAGAAATACCATGATGAGCCAGCCCATTGAGGCATAGTATCAGTTTCTCTTTCTGCATGGCCTCCACATTTTGGACAAGTTGTTTCTACCCATTCTCTAATATTAGCAAGTGGTGATTCTCCATTATCTGTAGGTTCATAGGTCTCTACCTCTGGAAGTAGTACTGGAAGCTGATCTTCAGGTACTGGAACCCAGCCACATTTCTCACAGTAAACTAAAGGTATAGGCTCTCCCCAATATCTTTGTCTTGAGAATACCCAGTCTCTTAGTTTATAGTTTACTTTTCTTTCTCCAAGTCTCTTTTCTTCTAGCCAGTCACTAATCTTTTCCTTTGCTTCTTTTACTGGAAGTCCATTTATGAAGTCAGAGTTTACTATGGTCCCATCCTCTGTATCAGTAAAGGCAGCTTCTTCAACATTACCTCCAGATACAACCTCTATTATAGGAAGACCAAACTTCTTAGCAAATTCCCAGTCTCTGCTGTCATGTCCAGGAACAGCCATTATAGCTCCTGTACCGTAGGACATCAACACATAATCAGATATCCATACTGGAATTTCCTTTCCAGTCACTGGATTAATAGCCTTTATTCCCTCAATTTCTACTCCTGTCTTCTCTTTTACCAGCTCAGTTCTTTCAAAATCTGATTTCTTACTAGCATATTCTCTGTATTCTTCTATTTTATCAAAATTACTGATTTTGTCTTTAAGCTCATCTATAAGTGGATGCTCAGGCGATAGCACCATGTAGGTTACACCAAATAGTGTGTCTGGTCTTGTAGTAAACACTCTTATTTTTCTATCTCCTGTTATTGCAAAGTCTACCTCCATACCTTCAGAGCGACCTATCCAGTTTTTCTGCTGTATTTTAACTCTGTCTATATAATCAACTAGGTCAAGATCCTTGATTAATCTCTCTGCATACTCGGTTATCTTTAACATCCATTGGTTTTTAGTTTTTCTTACTACTTCTCCACCACAGCGCTCACATACACCATTTACTACTTCTTCATTAGCTAATCCAACTTTACAGCTAGTACACCAGTTAATAGATGCTTCTTTCTTATAAGCTAAACCCTTTTCAAATAACTTTAAGAATATCCATTGAGTCCATTTGAAGTATTCTGGGTCAGTTGTATTGATTTCTCTTGACCAGTCAAAGGATAGACCTAATGACTTAAGCTGCTGTTTAAATCTTGCAACGTTTCTTTCTGTTACAATGGCAGGATGTATCTTGTTTTGTATTGCATAGTTTTCAGTTGGAAGTCCAAAAGCATCCCATCCCATTGGATATAAAACATTATATCCTTCCATTCTTCTTTTTCTAGATACTACATCAAGGGCTGTATATGGTCTAGGATGACCAACGTGCAATCCTTGACCTGATGGATAAGGAAATTCTATTAATGCATAGTATTTTGGCTTTGATTTATCATCGGAAGCATAAAATGTTCCTTTCTCATCCCAAATATCTTGCCATTTCTTTTCAATTGACTTTGGATTATACTCTCTCATACTCTCACTCCTAAACTTTCAATGTTATATATTTTCAAGTTTTTAAATAGAATACTAAACGAACATTTGCAGGACATGACTATAATTCTTAGCGAATGTAAGTGAAAAATCCGTTAAGCACTTTTATTAAGGTAAGGCCAGCAAACGCTGGCATAAGGAGTTACGACGAAATCAAAGATTTCTGTAACTCCATTAACCGAAGCGAGTTTGCAAGCTGTAGGATTTTTTGCTGGAATGAGCTATAGAATTATTCATGGCCGATTATGACCTAACCCGATTCATGAAATGAATCGATGGTAGGTCAAATGCAACTCTTACCAAATTTATGTGAGCGTAGCGAGCAAATAAATTTGTGTAAAGAGACTGCTACCCGTGAGTGTGTATTCTATTAAAAACTATAAAAAATAAAAAAACCTTTCAACTCATATAGAGACGAAAGGTTCGCGGTACCACTCTAATTGATAGTAAAATGCTTACTATCCACTCAATAATTTTAACGGATTTATCCGACTAGAGCTAATATACTTCACTCTAATAGCTCGGAGACGAGTTCGGTTACTATTGCTATCGTTTTTCACCAGCCAACGACTCTCTAAAAGCAACTTCATAGCCTACTACTTCTCTTCAACGCAAATATTCTAATTATATGGTATTGTACCAAATTTTTATCTATAAAGCAAATACTATTTATATTAATTTTATATTGTGCGTTCAACATATTATATTAGGTGTATTATTTGCAGGTTATAGTGAAAAAATACTTATATAAATACTTTATTAATTAAGCCATATTTATTACTTATTGAACCTTATAACAAGGTTTATTTTGAATAATCGCAATACTATTTTCTATAACGAGCTTTCAGTCAAAGTATGTAATAAATAGAACTATAAAATATCAAAGCTTTTTAAGTGATTTTATATCATAGTTATATTATCAACCAATACATAAGAAAGTAGGAGAATTTACATGGAAAAAAGATATCTAGCACCTTCAGAGGTTGCACAAGCAATTATCCATTCTGCAGAAACAAAGGCAAGCCTATCTGTAACTAGAATGCTGATTCTTGGAATAATGGCTGGAATGTTAATTGGGTTTGGAGCTTTTGCCAATATTTTAATAACACAAACCATAAGTAATATAGATGTTGGATTATCAAAGTTCTTAGGTGCATTAGTTTTTCCCGCAGGCTTAATGCTAGTAATCTTTTCAGGAAGTGAGCTTTTTACTGGGAACAATCTAATGACAATGGCACTACTAGATGAGAAAATAACATTCATTAAAATGATAAAAAACTGGTTTTTTGTTTACTTAGGTAACTTTATAGGTTCGGTAATATTAGCGTATATAGTATATAATTCAGGACTAGTTAGTGAAAATGTCCTATCTACTACACAAAATATTGGTTTAGCTAAAATTTCTTTATCCTTTCAAACTGCTTTTCTTAGAGGATTTCTTTGCAATATATTGGTTGTGCTTGCAGTATGGTCAGCTTCCTCTGCAATTGATATAGGTTCAAGGGTACTGTCTATATGGTTTCCAGTAATGTTATTTGTTCTAAGTGGATTCGAGCATAGTGTCGCTAACATGTTTTATCTTCCTCTTGCTATATTCTCTGGATTACCTACTAGTTGGAAGGATATCTGGATATCAAATCTTATTCCAGTCACTTTAGGAAATGTAGCAAGCGGAGGAGTATTTATTCCATTAGTATATTATATTACATATATTTTACCTGCAAAGAAAAATTAATTAAAGAATGCGGAAATTCTGCTATATATAACAGACTTCCGCATTCTTTATTCTTCAAATGTACCTTTAATCTTTACTTCTCCATTCTCATACATTACTTTACCCTTTGCTATTACAGTATTTATGTTTAAATCATCTTTTTTTAATAACACTATGTCTGCATCCTTGCCAACTTCAATATTGCCTTTGCTCTTAAGTGCATAGATATTTGCAGGGTTGGAAGTAATGACTTTTAATACAACTTCCATTGGGACTTCATCATTTAAGATTGCTTCCCTCACAGCAGTATATAGAGAAGTTACCCTCCCAATTCCCAGATCTACAAACCTATTTTGCTTGTCAAATATAGGTAGACTTCCCTGTCCATCAGATGTAAATGTTATATTATCAATGCTAACTCCTTCTTCAAGCATGATTTTTAGAGCTTTTCCAGGTGTAAGCTTTTTTTCCTCAGGGGAATTTGTTGTACTTGTAGTGAAATCTACAATTCCCCCATTTTTAGCATAATCTATGGCTTCCTTAAATAACTCTGGATTACGTAGAACATGAGTTAAAACGAATTGACTCGGTGGTATTTCTGTTTTCTCTGTTATTTTCTTTATAAAACTGAGATTTCTATGTCCATCTCCCATATGTATAGTTACAGTCCCTGCTTTACCAGATAATATACCTCCTACCCTTGCTTCAGCAGCCACTTTAGCTATCTCCTCTATTGTAGGTTGAGAAGATCTATGGTCAGATAAAGCTATCTCTCCAACACCGATTATCTTTTCTATGAGTATAATATCATCCTGAATACTACCTGTAATAGTTCTAACTGGGACCTGATAAGAGCCTGTCAAAGCGTAGCAACTTATACCTTCTTCTTCTAAGGCATAAGCCTTTGCCAGTAAGTTTGACATAGTCCTAGTAGTTCCATCAGTTCCTAGAACGCCTATAACTGTGGTGACTCCTCCTCTTGTTATATCAGAAAGTTGTATTTCTGGGGTTCTAGTTTTGAACCCTCCTTCTCCTCCACCACCAGTTATATGAACATGCCCATCTATAAAGCCCGGAGTCACTATACATCCTGTTGCATCTATGACTTCAATATCTACAAAATTATCTGGCAAATTGATATTATCATCTACATATCCAACCTTGGTTCCAGTTAAGAGAATATCTTTTTTACCTATGTATTTTGGTGAATACACTTCTCCGTTTTTAATAAGTTTAAGCATTTGAACTCCCTCCTATATATTTATCTGATGAAAAACAAATTATGAAGCAGTTACTCCGTCCCTTTGATTCATGCGTCCCTTTGATTCATGAAGCAGTTACTCCGTCCCTTTGATTCACCCCGTCCCTTTGATTCACCCGTCCCTTTGATTCACCTTAGATTTTAATCATAAAGGACACTAGAATAGGTACAGAAGTAGATACTATTACCCCACTTATAAAGGCTATTATAGCAGTTTGTGGATTTGTAGATTTTGCTATCAAAGGCAATGATGTATCCATTGAAGTAGCTCCTGCTGGTGCAATACTTTCGATATCTCCTATATATTTTGATATAAGTGGAATTGTAAGTAGTGCAATAATCTCCCTAGTTACATTAGAAATAAACGCTAATGCACTAAGTTTTGACGAATATGTGGCTAGCATCATTGAAGATAGTGAGTACCATCCTAGTCCAGCCCCTACTGCTCCTGCCTCATTTACTGGTATACCTAATATAAGCCCTGCCACAATACTTCCTAGTATGCTTCCAATTATAATCATAATAGGAACTAGAAGCACTCTAAATCCAATTTTCTTTATTTTTTCAAGAACATCTTTATTTTTTCCTATATCAATACCTACAAAAAACAAAAGCAAGCACAATCCTATATCTAGTATATAATCAGTATATTTTAGTATTTCACTGGGCAGTACAAAGTATCCTACTCCAATACCCGCCGCTACTGCTAATATAATCTTAATGCTCATTTTTCTGTTCTCCTTGTTGTATATTTTTTATAACGAAGCCTTTAATTAGCTTTACTAGTATAACACTAAAAGTAATTGTAAAAATTGATATCACTAAAGCCTGAAAACCTAATTCTAAAAATGACGAAATCACTTTCTCATCTAGTCCCATTTTTAGTCCCATAATAAAAAGCAAAAATAAAAGACATATTGTTTGGATAACTCCAAGCTTGGAATCAAGGTTTTTCCCACCATACCCCTTGTAGCCAAAATATCCTCCAAAGATTAGTATTCCTAAATATAATAATAGTCTAATGCTCATATGCTTTCTCCTTTCTATTTAGTCCTAGAATTAGATTATCATTACTATCTATATATGGTCAATAAGTCGCCTATCAAAAATAACTTCTAAAAACATATTATACTGCTCTAATATTTCTTTTTTGATAACTATACTTTTCAATCTTACGTTTTTGGGGTATATTATCTCTATATGATAAAGCAAACAAAAGGACGGTGGAAAAATGTTATATATAAAAAATGAATCTAATAATCCATACTTTAATCTTGCATTAGAAGAATATGCTCTCAAAAATATTGACTTAGGAGAAGATATTCTAATTTTATGGATTAATGAGCCTACTGTAGTTATTGGAAGAAACCAAAACACCATAGAAGAAATCAACAGCAAATTTATTAAAGAAAATAACATCAATGTAGTCAGAAGAATGTCTGGCGGTGGTGCTGTATACCATGACCTTGAAAATGTAAACTATACCTTTATCACCACTACTGAAGGTGATAGTGCTAACAACTTTAGAAAATTCACTAAGCCTGTTATTGATTATTTAGCTGAGCTAGGAATAAAAGCAGAGTTTACTGGAAGGAATGACATCACCATAGATGGTAAAAAGGTTTCTGGTACTGCCCAATACTACTTTAAGAACAGAATGCTTCACCATGGAGCCATTTTATTCAATACTGATTTGGATGTACTTAAGGATGCACTAAATGTGAAGCTTGATAAGATAGAGTCAAAAGGAATAAAATCTGTCAGAAGCAGGGTTACAAATGTCTATGACCATCTACCAGTAAAAATGAATGCAAAGGAATTTAAAGAGGGTCTTTCCCAATTTATACTTAATTCAAGTGAAGAAAATAAAGAGTATGTACTTACAGATGAAGATATAGCAGCTATAAATAAAATGAAGGATGAAAAATACAGTACTTGGGAATGGAATTATGGGGAGTCACCTAACTTCGACCTGCAAAAATCTAAGAGATACGCAGGTGGTAGTATAGATATAAGGCTTAATGTTCAAAATGGAGTTATTAAAGAATGTAAGATATTTGGTGACTTCTTTGGTAAAAAAGAAGTCTCTGGTCTAGAAAAACTCCTCATTAATACTAATTTTAATGAAAGCTCAGTAAGAAATGTATTAGCTTCTGCTAGTTTTGAAGAGTATTTTTACGGAATAACAATTGATGATTTTATTGATTGTATGTTCTTCGAATAAAACTTGAAAAGAAATCAAGGAGTACTGTGCACTAACCCTCGTGAATAGAAAGCAAAAATTCACGTTATGACATCAATCATATAATTATGGTTGATGTCATTTTTATAATACCTAAAATTCCATAAAATATATGAAATACAATCTAAAATATTGAGTATAATAATTATAAAATCCTAAAAGGAGGAGATTGATATACCTGTAAAAACTGTAGATTTAAGTAACTTTAATCATAATGACAAGCATAAAGCTGTATTTGATGCTTTTGATACTTTAAATTTAGGTGAGCAAATGCTCTTAATTGACAACAGTGATCCAAGTACATTATTCAATCATCTTGATGATGAAAGAGGAACTAAGCTTGATTGGAGATACTTAGAAGAAGGCCCTGAACAATGGAAAGTAGCTGTTGAAAAAAGATACTTAAGCTTTATTTAGTCATTTAAAGCTGATATATAGAAAGGAGACAAGAGTATTACATTTAAGTGAACATCTTGTCTCCTTATTTAGATATATTCTTTATAATGCCTTTACTTCTGTTAAAACCTTATAGAAAATAATTAATGCTATGAGATAAATCATTCCAACAAAACCATAAGCCTTAAGCCCTATAAATATAGCTGCTAGTATCATTATTGGGTGTATATCTAGTGTCGTAGATACAAGCTTTGGTTCTACTGTTTGACGAACTATAGTAACTACCCCTAATAAGACTAATAAACCAATAGTTATAAAAGTTTTACCTGTAAGAAAATAAAATATGGCTAATGGAATATAAACTATGCTTACTCCTACAATCGGTAACACATCCATGAATGAAGCTAACAAGCTTAGGAGAAAGGCATAATCAACTCCTAGTACAGTAAAGCCTATTAAGGTCTCAATAAATGTGATTAGAATTACAGTGCAAAAGGCTTTAGCATATCCCGTAACCATTCCAACAGCATGCTTCACAATATACTCCATTCTTTCCTTTCCATCATTTGAAAAGATAGAGTAGAAATTTCTATTGAACAGGCTCATATCTTTTGAAAATAGAAAAGTAGCTAAAAGAGTAATAAAACCGAGCATTAGAACCGATGGTAGCTTTAGTACAAAAGATAATACTGAGTTCAGTAGCTTTATTGTTAGATTTAATGCACTAGTGGCCATGGAGCTTAAATACTGATAAACTTTTTCCACTATAGATGCATCAAGCTGTACGAAAATAATTTCAGCTTCATATAAAAAGTGCTTAATATAATCTAGAATAACATCCATGCTAGGAATTTTTCCGACAAGTAAGATGGCCTCATTTGTAATTTTATAAATTAAAGCTGTTACAACAACTATCAAAAGCGCAAAAATTAATATAGTTGTAATTAATGAAGAAATTACATTAGGAAGCTTAAGCTTTTTCTGAATGAATAAATTTATTGGTCTGATTAAGAGAGCTAATATAAAAGCCAGCACAAATGGTATTGTATAAGGTAATGTAAGGAAAAACAATATGTATATCGCTGTAAATATAGCAAAGAATATAGCAGATTTCTTAAGCCTAGTCAAAAATGCCTGATCAAACATTCTCTTTCCCCCATCTTACTGGATAATTTTTGAACCTATTAAGATAATTATACAGTTGGCTACATGAAAATACTAGAAAAATCTTATTTAACTGCCTTTTCTGTTTCTTTATCAAAAAAGTGTATCCTTGTCATATCAAAAAACAAATCAACCTCGTCAGTATAGTCGCCTCTTCTCTTAGAATCAGTTTTAGCAATTATTAAATTATTATGAGCCTGTAAATATAAAAATGTATCTGCTCCTACCATTTCAATCAAATCGACACTTGCCCTAAACTTGCTAAATCTATAATCACCTTCAAAATGTTCTCCTACATAGACATCTTCAGGTCTTATGCCTAAAGTAACTGTTTTACCAGTGTATCCACTATCCCTGAGAAGTTTTGATTTTTCCTCTGAGAGTTTAAGTCTAATGCCTCCAAACTCAGCATAAGAGCCATTTTCTTCTATCCTTACATCTATAAAATTCATCTGGGGACTACCTATAAAGCCTGCTACAAAAAGGTTTGAAGGAGCTTCATAAATCTCCTGGGGTCTAGCCACCTGCTGTATTATACCATCCTTCATAACAACTATTCTATCACCCATAGTCATAGCTTCTGTCTGATCATGAGTTACATATATAAATGTAGTTTGTAGTCTTTTATGAAGCTTTACTATTTCACTCCTGGTCTGCACCCTTAGTTTAGCATCAAGATTAGATAAAGGCTCGTCCATAAGGAACACCTTTGGCTCTCTAACTATAGCTCTCCCTAAAGCCACTCTTTGTCTTTGTCCACCTGATAATGCCTTTGGTTTTCTATCTAACAACTCTTGTATCCCAAGTATATCTGCAGCCTCTTTTACTCTTTTATCTATCTCACACTTTGGAATTTTCCTAAGCTTTAACCCAAAAGCCATATTATCATAAACAGTCATATGGGGATATAGTGCATAGTTTTGAAAAACCATTGCAATATCTCTGTCCTTAGGAGGGATGTCATTAACTAGTATATCATCAATATATAGCTCCCCCTTTGTAATTTCCTCTAGCCCCGCCACCATTCTAATAGTAGTAGACTTACCACAGCCTGAAGGACCTACTAATACTACAAATTCCTTATCCTCTATTTCTAAGTTAAAGTCATTAACAGCCATAATATTATCAGGCTTGTATATCTTAAATACATTTTTAAATGTTAATTTAGCCATGATTTACAGCCCCCCTGTTTACTGTTCTACCGATTCTATATCCTGCTTTAGCATTAATGAATATTTTCCCTTCCCCTTCAACTTACTACTTAAAAGCATAGCAATAATAATGGTCATCAATGAACCTAAAATATTTATTAGAATAATATCTATTGAAATATCAGTAAATCCATTCTGCAAATGTAGCATTAGCTGATTGTACTTAGCTTTTAATACAGTTAAGTAGCTGCTAGGTGAAAACAAGTTATCTGGTATTATGGTATCTGCCAGGAATAAATAGGATTTGGCTACCCATATTCCTAGTATTAATATAAGCATACCCATTATTTTACCGACTGCCTTACTAGTATCTTTTATATTGGCTTTTATAAATCTAAACCACTCAGTATTTCTTCTCACTTCCTTGTATTTATTGAACAAGTGCAATGTTTCTTTTTTTAGATATATATAAGTTCTGAATGTGTAAAAGGCAAAGAAATATATAATTACTAGAATGACAAGATTCATATAAGCATAAATCTTTTCCTTATAAATAACAGTATCATACACTTCTATTCCTCTCAGATTCCTAAGCTTTCCTTCTACTTTTTCTATTGCTGCATATAATGGCTCTTTATCTTTTACAGAGTATTTTATGTTTTTTGCTTTCCAATCTAGTGAGGTTAGATCCTGAGAAAATGGAATATAGATATCTTTACTTCTCTTTAATACTCCAATTACTTCATACTCTTCCCCATAGATAAGTATATTCTTACCAACTACTTCTTCACTTCTAAAATAGTAGTCTGCAACCTTATCTCCTATAACTGCAACTTTTCTATCTAGGCTTGATATAAACTGTCCATAAATAAGATCAATGCTCTTTAATTGTCTATCCATGCCAGTTGTCATCACTAATTTATGTTTGTCATATGGCATCCAATAGCTTATATTAACGCTGTCTACTTGGCTAATTTCCTTAATCTTATTAGAAGCCTCTTCTGTAACACTCCCTCTGACACTAAGCTCAACTCCCATAGGATTATACTTGTTCTCTAGAAAAATAAATGATACTAATGCAAATATCACAATCAGGCATAAAACAACAACTATTCTTATTTCCATAGGAATACCTTCACTCCATCCTTAATCTTATAGGAGAGATTTGTTATAACCTTAGGTTTGGTAAATCCCTCAAGACCTGTAATACTAACATTGTTATCTCCAACCCCAGTTAAGGTGACATTTACCTGCTTAGCAAAATACTCTGTTCCTAGTATTCCTTCCTTCTCTTCTAAGATATAAACTATTCCTTGATTTCCTATATCAAAACTGCCAACAGGAATTATAGCATCTTTGGGAATAGTTCCTTCTAAGTTGAAGTTTCTAACAGCTTTTCCTCTTATTCTTTGACCGATTATAGGCTCTTTAGTACTTCTGCCAAATTCGCCTTCTACTCTTATCATATTATTCTCTGAAATCCTGCTTATGCTAGTTACCACAACTTCCTTAGGCATTGCCTTATCTTCAAAATTTAGCTCAATTCTCTTAGTGCTATTAATAAAATCATAATATTCATCAGTAACTAATGCTTCAAATAGAACTGAATCAAATCCATCTACTAATGCAATTTCTACAATGCTAACATCCTGGCTTAGAATATTACCAGCAGTATTTATATCTAAAATAATACCGTCGACTTCAGAAAAGTATATCCCATCTTCTCCTAGGCGAGAGTAAAACTTCTTCTGATTTTCAATGCTTGCAATTTCATCTTGAATCTTCTTAATATCTCTTTGAATTTCTGCAACTAACATATCCTTCTTTGATTTTTTAAGCTCCATCTCATGCTTCATTATCTCAAGAGTTAACTCACTTGCTGTTAATTCCATCTTTTTTTGCTCAAGAATTGAGTAAGCTACTGCACCATTTTCATATAACTCCTCAAGCTTTTCTAGCTCCTCTTTTTGAAGCTTTAACTTTTCTTCAAATAACTCAATGTTCTTCTCGTCTGATTCATATGATTCAGAAATGAGCTTTTCTAACTCTTGCTTATTCTTGTCTAGACTTAGCTTTAAATCATCAAGTCTTTGTCCTGATGTCCTTATTCCAAAGGAATTGTCTATCTTAAATACGGGCTGATCCCTCTTAATCTCCTGCCCTGCCTTAACATAAAACTCATCTACAATTATGTCCCCATTGATTCTCACCTTAAAGACTTCTTTGGGCACTACAGAACCTTCTATATCTAAGGTTTTACTATATGCGCTTTTCGTAACTGGAGCAACTTGAACCTTTGGCAAAAATAAGGCTATGGTAGATTTAGAAAAGAATCCTAAGATGAAAATAATTACAAAAAAGCTTATCACCACATTTTTGATCCTTTTTAAAAGTTTATTATCCATTACTTATTCCTCCCTATAACGAGACCTTCCTGAAGGTATTTTTCTCCCTTTATAAATATAATCAAAGCAGGAATAATATAAAGTACTGCTCCTGCAAAGAAAACCTTGTAGTCATTATAGTAAATGTTCTCTAAAAATACTGATAGTGGCATCTTTGCTGGTGTATCAATAAATATAACTGCCTGTTCAATAAGGTTCCAATTGTCTATGAATGTAAGTATTACTAGGGAAAATATCGCGGGCTTTATCATAGGTAGTACAACTCTAAACAATATTTTTATATATCCTGCCCCATCAATTCGTGCTGCTTCAATTATTTCGCTTGGAATCCCCCTTATAAACTGTCTTAGGAGAAAGACCCCAAAGGATGTAAATATACCAGGCAAGATTATAGACAAATGAGTATCTAGTATTTGAAAATTCAATACTCTATGAATTTTATCTAGTACTAAATAGTTTGGCACTAATGTTACCTGAAATGGCAGCAAGACTGCCAAAATGTATATCATGAATATAAAGTTTCTTCCTGAGAAGTCTATCTTAGCAAATGCAAAGGCTGCAAAAATGCCTAGCACTATTTGTCCTATTATTATAAAGGCTGTCAACTTAACTGAGTTCAAAAAAAATCTAAAATACTCAGCCTTATCTGTAACTAATGAATAATACTGCTGAATATTAAATTCATCTGGGATTATGTGTACACCTTCTGTATTAATCTGAGCTTCTGTCATAAAGGAATTGGTAAATGTGTAGACTATGGGATATATGTAAATAAGTGATATGACTAGAATTAATACAAATAATATTTTCTTCATTTAGCTATCCCCCACTTTCCTGGAATAGTTTTTATCCATCATAAATACCAAAAAGGCAAATGTAAATATGATTAGTGCAAATACATATGCTGCTGAAGTGAGTTTTTCATACTGTAGATCTCTAAATTTATTGTTCATGTAATGCTGAAGCATATATATCTTTGGGTTGGGATAACTTCCCTGTAGTATGTATATATCCTTAAACACCTTAAAAGAGTTAATAATAGTGACTATTGATGCAAATACTGTAGTAGGAATGCAAAGTGGAATAATGACATGCCATAGCTTTTGAAGATAACTTGCTCCATCTATTTCAGCAGCTTCAATTACTTCTTTATTTATCTGTGATAGCCCTGCCAGGTAAATAATTAGATTATATCCCGTATTTCTCCATATGAAAATAAGTATAACAACTAACATTGCATAATCTGAGTCTATGATATCAAAGCCTGATGCACCAAATATTTTTCTAAAGAAGCCTGCGACTGTAGCAGATGGAATTATCATTGGGAGTATTATGAATAGTTTAATTAGCTTTGGGGCTTTTATTTCATGTATAATGAGAGATATGATAAATGAAAACATGATAATAAGCGGTACAGCTATTCCCATAAAAACACCTGTATTTTTCAGTGCAAGTCTAAATGCTTCACTTTCAAAAATTTCTTTGTAATTCTTTAAGCCTACAAATGTATTGTTAAATCCACTCATGCTAAATGAGTATTTTATCCCGCCTATAAATGGCAATACAAAGAAAAATGCAAAGCCTAAAAGGCTCGGCAGTATAAAATAATAGCCTTTAAGTTTTTTTAAATATTTTCTCATGTCTAAGTCCCCCTTTTGTCTGACTTAGCTACAGATTTGATTTATTCATTAAGCCACATATTGTATTTATCCTCAAGTCTTTGAAGTTCCTTACTTAACTCTTCATCTGAGTACTCTTCCTTTGAAAAAATTAATTTCATAAGATCCTTATGTAGCATCTGACGAAATTCATATAGGGTTGAATCTATTTGCTTATAAGGCTTTAATTCTCCAGCTTTTATCTTTTCTAGTATGTACTTTCTTAATATAATTGCATCTTTATTAACATCATTATCCAACTCAATTTTACTGATTTTTTCTTCTATATCTTTATTAACTGGATAACCGCCATAGGTTAGGTTGTTAAACATTGAAAGCTGAACTTCGTCATCTAATAATCCGTTTAAAAAATCTATTGCAAGGTCAGTATTTTTACCATTTCTATTAATAATAAATCCTGATGTTGATAATGCAGTATCTACATCTAGTCTAGGTAGTATCAATACATTTTCCTTTTCTATATATGAGCTTGTAACAAATGACTTTAAGGCACGTACTCCAAATCTCCGCTCTAGCATATTATTGTCGTTCCAGAAATCAAACTCTTTGGTTTTAAGGTGTTCATTAGTATTATAATCAAAAAATGCATTATAATAATCCATATAGGAATATTGCTGATTGATTATGTAACTTCCTGAAAATAACTTTTCTCTTGCGATATTTATTAAATCCTTAATTTCGCTAGTATTTAGATAAATTACCTTCTTTTCTTTATCTATTATTTCTAAATCATTTAATGGTCTCTCTACAATATCTCTATATACGATGTAACTAAAGTTCACTTGTTCTTTATGCTTTATCCATTGTTCTTTAATCCTTGAGTACTCTTCATGTGTCCAATCAATATTAGGCTCTTCCATATCCAATTCATCAAGTGCACTTTTATTTAATACAGTTGAAATATAACTCATCCCAACTGGAACAAAGGAGTCCTTATATTTTAATGAATCATATACTTTATCATAGTTTGGAATTTTACCTTTGATATTTAATGCAATACCAGCATCTATATATTTGCCATAGTTTTCAGCAGTTGAAAAAAATACTAAAGTAGGCCCTTCTTTCATATATAGCTTGGTGTTGAGCTTCTGGATATAGTCATCATAATTGCTAAAGTTTATTTTTTCAAAATTTACTTTTATACCTTTCTCCGCTTCAAATTTCATTATATATCTAGCTAGTTCAGGAAAAGATTTATAAAGTTCGTCCTCATTAGTAAAATGTGCGATAATAGATATTTCTCTCTGTCCGTCACCTTTGTCCGTATTATTTTTAGAACTATTTAAAGAACACCCAATAGTTAAAAATGCTAGGAAAATACTCAAAACAAGCATAACAGATTTTTTCATAACTCAACACCTCTTTACTCATTAAGCCATATTCTATATTTTGTCTCAAGCTTTTGCAGCTCTTCGCTCAATTCTTCATCAGTGTAAAGCTCATCTGCAAAGATGTATTCTACAAAATCCAAATAGAGCTTGCTTTGTAACTCTTGTTTCTTTATGCTGCTATGATAGCGCTCGTAATTACCAAGTTCAATTTGATTTATTAAATATTTTCTCAGTCCTATAGATTCTTCATTAATCCCTTTTTCTGTTTCAATTTTGCTGATTTCATTCTCTATTTCTTTATTAACCGGATATGGACTATACTCCTTTGTAAACATTTCTAGTTGATTGTCATCTTCTAATAATTCATTTATAAATTCCATTCCTAGCTCTATGTTCTTTCCATTTGCGTTAACTATAAATCCCCATGTATCAAATATATTGTCTTCTCCATAAACGACATTTGGCAAGATAACTTTATTATCATCGCTTGCAATTTAATAGAAACGCAGCACGTTCTTTAACCCAGTCATAATCATTATCTGTGAGCATTATAGTGATTTCTTTTGGATTATCTATTTTCTTACCTACGTCTTTTGTACCATTAGTACTGCTTACAGTAAATAGTAAAAATACAATAATTAATATAAAGAGATTAGCTTTTTTCATTATGATTCCTCCAACTTTTTATAGCTGACTCTAGTTCTTTTGATGAACGAGAGAAAATTTAAAAGATAATGGTTTTTTTTGGTATTTTTGTACTCCATTTAGTTTATTATACCACTTAATGTAATCAAATCCAACCTTTGTATATTGTTTTTATATGATTCATAAAAATAAATAAAGCTAAGGTTATCCTCAGCTTTACTTTTATATATATAATATTTTTTACTTCAATGTATGAATTGAACTCCCTAATGGTAAATGTGATGTTTTCATAACTGTTTTAGAAAGAGTTGGATGAGGATGGATTACTTTTGCTAGGTCTGCCAGAGTTCCTTCTAGTTCCTTTGTCATGACTCCTTCTGCTAAAGCCTTTCCGTTTGTACTTAGTGAGGATGTGCCTACTATGATATCAAACATTTCATGAAAGCAAAGTTATTGCTTCATCCAATAACAATAACTCAACTTCCTAACTTTTTTCATTTCCATTTCGGTAAGACATCTAAAATTCAACTATTTCGTCATATAGATCAAGATTTTCGTGTGATATAATAATGATTAGTTTTGATCTTCTATTCTTTTCAATTAATTGATAAAAACTCTTTTTACTTTCTTTATCTAATGCAGAGGTAGGCTCATCAAATATCCATACATCTGCTGATGATAAAAAAGTACGAGCTAAAGCTATTTTTTGACGTTCTCCACCAGATACTTCATCATTCAGTGAATCCAGTTCACTATCAAATCCATCTTTTTTTGAGTTAGCAATATTTGCAATATTAAAATTATCAAGAATAAACTCTGTTTCAAAATCTCGTTCTTCTAAAGGATTTTCAATCTCACTCTTACAAAATAGATTATCAGTCAATGATTCACTTAAAATAAATGGTCTTTGTTCTACAATAGATATTTTTGAAGTTATTACCTTTGAGAAGTTTATATCTTTTAGTGGATAATCATTGATAAAAATGTTACCATGAAAATCTAAACCATACAACCCAGCCAATAAATTAATAAATGTAGTTTTTCCACTTCCATTGCTGCCTTTAATCCAGTAAATTTTACCTTTCTCGAATTGTTTACTTAACTCAAACACAGTATCTTTATCATACTTAAAGCTTACATTATCGAAATAGATTCTTTCTACAGAATTAATATTGATATTCCCATATTTATGCTCTTCATGGCTTGTATATTGCATTAGTCTATCATAACTAGATTTTACATTCTGCAATTGAGTACCTAATTGTAAAAAATAGTCTGTTGAATTTAGCAGTTTTGAAAAATAACTAGTCAAAACCACAAAAATTCCTATGCTCATATTTCCGTGTAGTACCATATTACCGCCATATAGATACAAAGAAACCTGAGCGGCTATAGTAATTGCTGATGTAAAGAAGTTAAAGATATTTGATAGTTTTACTTGTTCAATTAGTTCATGCTTATAAGTATCAAAAACTAAATTTTGCTTTTCAACAGTTCTAGAAAAAAAACCATTTATTTTAATAGACCTTAAATTGCCTAATAAATTATATAATTTTCCAAAAAAATCAGATTGTTTATTTTTAACTTTTAGCGACTGATCATATAACTTATTCTTAAAGCCATAATAAATTATGCTATAACATCCTACAAGAATCATGAACAGAATAGACAGAGCTCTAGATTGCCTAAAAACAATAACGAAGACAGTAAAAATAATAGCTATGTTTACTAAAAGATCTCTAAATAATGTTATACAAAAAATCACTATTATATTACAATCATTATTTATCATTTGATTGAGTGATGATGGATTCACATTGCAAACTTCCCTATATGAAGCATTATATATTTTTTCAATACTTGAAATATTCGCTATGTAACCCGATTCACTTTGTATTCTAATATATTGTAAATTAGTAATATAAGATAATATAAATTGAATAAGTATTAAAATTACAAAACTCCCAACTAACTGTTGCAAGCTAACCATTGTATTCTTTCCAGTAATCATGTCAACAATCTGACCAGTTATCAAAGGTACAAAAACACCTATTAAACTAATCAATAAGGACAAAATTATATAAAATATATAGCTATATCTATGTTTATTTATATATTTGAAACCAAATTTAAGAATATCACTTATATTTTTCATCTCTACTCCTTATAATTAACCCATAATAAATTTACAGAGTACAAAATAAAGTTGCTTAAAATAAAAATACTCAATGCCCAAATCCATGAAAAACTCAAAGCCCCTGATAATAATTTGTTTATATCTATAAATTGTAAGAGATTAATAGCCGATTTTTTAGGCTCTGTGGGTGTTAAAAGAGATACTGATAGCATGACTATTCCAACCATGGATATTAGTATAGATATTTGCTGATTCTTTGATGCATAAGATACAAAGGTCGCTAATGAAAATGTTAAAAACATAAACAAAATGAATATAAGACTACTATACAAAGCTAGCTTTCCTATACTTATTACTATATCATAAGCTTGTAAAAATTCATTAGCATTTTCAAAGCTACCAAAGGCATATAATGCTTGACTATTTATTGTGGCAAAACTATCTATTCCCGACCCATATTTACAAAAGCCAATTATACACAAAATTATTATTGGGATTAATACTGAAAATAACGATAGAACAAATCTAGTAATAAATCTTATATTGAAGATTTTTGTTTTACTGTAGGGAAGTGTGAAAATTAACCTTACAGTTTCATTATCAAAGTCTTTTGACCATATATCAAAGTTAAAGAGTATAATTAGTACTATAGCAAGTAAACTCATGTAGCTACTGCCATTGAGTGAATCAATTAATAAGTACATTGCTGTTGGCTTTAAAGGATTAATCTCCGCCTCTATACCCACCTCATTATATTTCTCTGACAACATCCTTCTTTTATTCCATTCTCTTTCTACATCTCTATATAAACGAGTAATACCTGTTTCAATATTCATCTCATTTACTTCAATTAAACTTTCGTCTATTCTCTGTTCAACTTTAATAATTTTTTCTTTGTTTTCTTCAGGATCTTTCCATAAAAGACTAAGCGTTGTTAGGTTTTTTAAGTGGCTTTTCCATGTTTGATCCATGAGCTCTGCTTCTGGAGTACTAGGATGTCCGGGAAGTTCATCTATTAATCGCTCAAGTCGCCTTGTATAACGAGCTGACCATACTTTTGCATTATTAACTTCTTCATATAGCTTCTGTAGACGCTGTTGTGAATACCTCTCGTATTGCCTTTCATAATTTACTTGAAATATTAAAACTGTTATAACACAAGATATAATTAAAATTAAAATGTTTTTTTTAGAATAAAACATTTTAATTTCATTCTTAAATAGCCCCTTCATATTTATCACCGTACACTTTTTTATAATAACTTTCTAGGTCATTATGTTCTTTTCTTATATCAAGAACATATATATTCTCTTTGGATAAAGCCATCAATAACTTTCCTAGAGCCTTTTCTTCCTTACACGTGAAATAAATCCAAGTATCATCATCCTGCTCTGGCAGCAAATTGACTTCAGAAATATTTTGAATATGCTTTCTAGCTTCTTCACGCTCATGAACTAATATGCCATATGCAGCTTCTGATAGCAAATCTTCTGGCAATGGTCCATCATAAAGCTTATTCCCTTTATTAATGAAAATCACTCTGTCAACTATCTTCTCAACTTCACCTAGTTGATGTGAAGAAAATAAAATAGAAGAACCTTCTTGACGTATAAATTCCATTTGCTGACGCAGTTTGAAAACAGCCTGTGGATCTAAACCGTTTGTTGGCTCATCTAGTATTACTAATTTAGGCCTGTGCATAATTGTTAAAGCTAACATAAGTCTCATCTTCATTCCCATGGAATATTTGCCAGTAGCTTTTTTGATTTCTATTCCTAAACCGCTGAATTCTACCATCTCTTTCACTCTATTTTTATCTATTCCACGCCAATTAGCCATCATCTTCAAATGGTCTAAACCTGAAAGCTCTGGATATAGTGTAGGATGTTCTATACTGACACCCATATGAGCCAAAGCCTTTTGTCTCTCTTTTACAATAGAATGACCGTTAACTTCTATATTTCCATTATTTGTATGATATAAGCCACAAATGCATTTTAGTGTAGTGGATTTACCACTACCATTAGGACCTAAAAAACCTACTATCTCTTGCTCCTTAACTACAAAGCTCAAATCTGGAATAATGCAAGCCTTCCCAATATTTTTCCTTAAGTGCTCGACCTTCAATATATCTTTCATTGTTTCCTCCTAGCCTACATAATCTCTTTTTTCATTTATGACATAAAATACAATATGCATAATAATAATTGATATTATAAGTACAGCTGCTGATTTAAACCATGTATATGTAGCTGATCCTGTTGCAACATCCCAAGATGAATTAATGGAAAGTGGGTTGAAATACATCTTATTTGCTAACCTCTGTGAGACTAAATAGAAAACCGAAACTATAGTCAGTACAAAAGATGAACGCATGACACTAGTAAAGCTAAGTCCTATACCTACTCCTAATATGGTGAAGAAAATGACCTTTAATAAACTAATAATTAAAGAAATTAGCATGACCTTCCATAAAGGATAGATTGTAAGTATAGTTGCCGGATAATACCCTCCTTCAAACCATGGTCTCGTTCCATAAAATTTACCTAATCCATAATAGGAATATTCCTGAACATGTGTATATCCTGTAAATGAAGTAAATCCCTGTTCATAGACAAATATAGGATTTTGTAGCCCATTGAATCCATACTTAAAGCCAAAATAAAGTATAGGCAATATAAGTGTAATAACCAGAATACTCATTACAGATATAAGACCTAATTTGTAATAATAGCTTATTATATAGCTTCTTTTTTCAGGCAACATCTCAATAAGCTTGTTACTTCTATTTTTACGTTCTTCTAAAATAACAGCACCTGTAAAAATGATTACAAGTACAGCAAGTAATTGGTATGAATACTCTTCCAAGCCTACTTTATTGATATAAAATGTCCAAGGGGAAGCTGTTCCTGAATACAGTTGTTTTTCCCCTGATTTTGCTAATTCAAATCTTGCCTTTAGCGTTTGTTTAAGTCCATTATATACATACTCACAGGTTTCTTCACTCCAAGCATTATCTATACCTTTCATTCTAGCAATATCCCTTATAAGATGAAGCTGACTTGAATCAAAAGGACAATTAATGTCTAAGTTTAGAAGTTCTATTTCTTCCTTAAATACATCATGTGATAATGCCCTTCCATTATCAGGATTAGCTACAGTGTCCATATATGTCATAGTCATCTCAATATCACAGTACAGTTCATCCTTCCATGTGTCAGACGAAGTACTATTTTCTAATTTTTCAGCCATAACCTTATATTTTTCTAGCTTCCATTCTAAGTGTAAGATATAGTTATCCCATATCGGTTTCTCAGTCTCAGTTAGTTGTAAAAGCTCCATACCTGCTTTTTCCATTCTTATAAGCTCTTCTTGTTCGAGGGCAAGTAATTCATAGCGAATAGCAAGGTTATGCTTTGAGTTATGGGCAATTTTTTCTAAGCGAATAATAGTGTAGATATTTAGTATGATAAGTATAATAGCAAATGCTAAAGTAATTTTACTTTTCATAATAGATTTTATTGAGTATCTTATGGCAATTCCTCCCTTTCGCTTTTTTGTAGTGATGATGCTATCTCATATTTATTCTAGATCTTAGTCAAATACTATTCTTGTTTTGCTTTATGCTTTTGGATTTATTCCTTCTGGAGAATACTTAACTCCAGTAGGTGTAACACATACTTCAAAAGTGCCACAGTAACCCCCACAATCACGTGTACAATTATTATTACATGGGCTGCTATATGTAACAGTCCCAGAATTGTTTCCACATGAACAGGTATCTAATGGAGAAATCAATTCCAACGGATTTACTATAAAATTCATAACAAAACCTCACTTTCTATCAATTATAACACAAGCTAATATCATCATCTAAGTTTAAGTTTGTTACTACTTACCATTTTGTAATCTTGAAACAATTATTTGTTTTTATTACTCTGGTCAATTGAGAATAGCATCATCATAACTACCATAATAGCACTTATCTTAATTACTTGACGTAATAAGCTGATAGCTTTTTAGTATTGAACTAGTAATATTCTTCATTTGTAGCTCACAGTTCTTTACTTTATCACGACTTCTTCTTAATGGACAGCCTCCACCCATACAAATAGGTAAAATATTGCAGTTAGAACATTGCTCTGATAATGTAGGATCAAATAACATATAATCATAATATCTTTCTGGTAGATTAAGTACGGTGTTATTACCCACTTGACCAATACAAGCATTAATGTCTCCAATTTCTTCCCAGCATTTATATACGCTTCCATCGGGACCTATTACCCCAGTATTTACCCTATCGCATACACATATTGCATTAACTCTTTTCGGATAGAATAGAGTATTGCTAATCTGAAACCCCTCATCTCTACATAGGTCTACAAAATCATTTTTAACCTTACTATATTCCTCAAGTGTCAATGTATATAAATGCTCCACATCTGCTGGATCATAAACAGCTGCGATATCAAGTGCAATAAACTTAGATAAGGGGCTATTGGATATATATTTTAACAGTCCAAATGCTTCATCTTTATTATTTCTATCAGTATTGATCCTTACATTTATACGAGGTAATTCTTCCTTTTTTTCTTTGTATATATCAACTAGTGCATATAAATTATCTATAATTTTACTAAATGTTTTTCCACCATCTTTTAGATACCTCCGCTTATCGTGAGTTTCTTCTGTTCCATCTAATGTTATCTGTATGGTTTTTACCTTGTTTTTAACAAGCATCAAAAAATTCTTACGCGTTAATAAATACCCATTTGTTATAATACCTGCATCATAATTTACTCCATGTTCATTACATATCTCAATTATTTGCTCACTCATTCGGTCTATTCGCTTACTTTCTAGAAGCGGCTCACCACCATACCATGTAATACTTAATGTATGAATGCTATTTATCTTTGATTTAATAAAGCTAATAATTTTATTTTCTACATCATCTGTCATAACTTTATTTTCTAATACATCTTTTTCATAGCAA
The DNA here is from genome assembly GCF_900095305.1 of Proteiniborus sp. DW1. Lineage (NCBI taxonomy): Bacteria > Bacillati > Bacillota > Clostridia > Eubacteriales > Proteiniborus > Proteiniborus sp. DW1. Next base: position 162,506 of record NZ_FMDO01000044.1, read on the forward strand.
TAAGGACATCTAAAGTTACAATCTGCCGTTGGAGCAATAGTCAATTGTAATATTTCTGTTGAAAACCTAGCTCTATACATATCATGCCTAATTGATGCCAACTCATCAAAATCATCTTGAATCAAAAATCCTCCATAAAACAAATCTTGCTTAAGTTTTTCATCACATTCGTTATTTGGATTCTCAAGGATTTTTAGGATAGTATCATATTTGGGATATGATACCTCTGCTAGAGCAGATGTTCGAGAATTATATGCCAATACGTTATTTCCGTTTTCAATGAATATATTATATTTTGAACTTTTCACTAAATCACCTCCGGATAATAAAGCACTCTTCATAACCACGTTAAACACTATTACTCACTTTAATAGTAAATAGAATACTTTTATTACTTAGTTAAGAAAATAAATTGCTAATTCTCAATACAAATAATCATTATATGCATTCCATAGCTTCATAAATAGTTATTTATTCTTTAAGCACCAACACTCGACTTTGTTCTTTCCACCAAGAATTGGTGGTTTTTCATTATCACTTGCTGATGCAACAGCAGATACTATACAAAGCTTAAAAATCATTATCATAAGTACCAAAACAATTTAAAATGTCTTAGTGGTTTCTTCATGATATCCCCTCCTTATTAAACATAATTCACCTTTGTCTTTGTGTTTTTTGTAACACTACAACAAAACACAGTCACGCCTGTTCAATATTATTTACTGTCAGTATATATGTTTTTTTTATCAATGTCAATTATAAAAGCTCGACAATATCTTACATCAGTAGTTTTATGATGTTGTTAAAAATATGTTGTTGCTTATATAAAAATAATCTGATATAGTGAGGTAAATTATATTTACTTATGGCGGTGATTAAAAATGACTAAACTAACCTTAGGACAAAAAATAAGAAAGGCACGGTTAGAAAAAAATCTTTCACAAAGTGAACTGGTAGGAAATTTTATTACAAGAAATATGTTAAGCAAGATAGAAAATGATTCTGCTAATCCTTCACTAAAAACTATTGAATACCTTGCAGAGAAGCTTGAGAAGCCAATATCATATTTTCTTGATAATTCAATTGTAATTGAAAACGGAAAAAAGAGTAGTATTGAACTGGCATTTGAACATTCAACATATTTGTTTAAGAATAAGGAATATGATGACTGCATTACTTATATAAAAAAAATATTAGAAGAGTATGATTGCTCAACTGACATAATAAATTATCCTAGAATCCTAAGCATTCTAGGAAGATGTTATGTTTACACTAACAAATCAGAGGATGCACAAAAAGCTTTTGAAGAATGCATTAAACTTCTAGATTTGAATAAAGATTATTATTATCTAATAGTTTCATATCTTAATCTAGGCTATATTTATTTTAATAATAATGAGTTCAAAGATGCAGAAAAATCTTCTAGAAAAGCTATTGAACTACTAAGCAATTCTCATATAGATAATGAGTTAATAGAAATTAAATTGTATTATGTCTTAGGATATTCTCTATTCGAGCAGCAAAAGTACATTGAAGCAATACCTCCTCTTTTATACTCTTTAGATATTTCTAAGGAATACAATTGCTTCTATAATGCAGGCAATATTCATATGCTTTTAGGCTTAGTATATGAACAAAATGGTGATATTAAAAAAGCAATATACCACACACAAAAGTCCATCGTTTTCTATGATTTCACAGAAAAATACGACCTCAAGGCTGCAAGCCAAAAAAACTTAGGTAATTATTATATTACAGAAGGTAATTATTCTGATGCCAAATTATATTTAATCGAAAGCATGAAATATTACGAGAAAACTAACAATCAATTAAAGGTTAATACAATAAAATCTGATATTATAGAAGTCTTAACTAAAGAGGAAAAATATATAGATACAATTAATCTCTCAAAAGAAGTAGATATTAACATTATCAAGGATACTGATAGAGCTTCTATATACAAAAACTTAGGTAAATGCTACATTTTTTTAAATGAATATAGTAAGGCAGAAAACTATCTTAATAAAGCTATAGAAATACTAGAAAAAAGCGAAAAGCTGAATACTCTTTACGATGCATATACTTTTTTAGCTGAGTTACATTCTTTGACTGATGATTATAAAAAAGCCTATGAATTTTCTAATAAATCAAAAGAAATACTAATAAAAATATAAGGCATAGTTAAACATTGCAAAATCATTTCTTAGAACCTTAGTTTTACTCAGTTTAATGAAATGAGAAACGAGGTTACTTGCTTTATCCTAAAGCAATAACCCCGTTTCTTCGCTTTCCCCTTAAAGCAAAAAAATAAGCTGGCATACTATTTTATCCTTGCCAGCTTTGTTTTTTATATAGAGAGTTACAGATTTTTTATTGTTTCAATGTATGAATCGGATTACCTAATGCCAAATGAGCTGCTTCCATAACAGTTTCAGAAAGAGTTGGATGAGGATGAATGCCTCTTGCTAGGTCTTCAAGTGTTCCCTCTAGTTCCATAGTCATGACTCCTTCTGCTATCATGTCTGTAGCAGTAGATGCCATCATATGAACTCCTAGGATTTCTCCAAATTCTTTATTAGCAACTATCTTAACAAAACCATCTCTATCTCCTTCAGCTAAGGCCTTTCCATTTGCACTTAGCGGGAATGTACCTACTATGATATCATATCCCTTTTCCCTTGCCTCGTCTTCTGTAAGACCTACAGTTGCTATTTCTGGGAAGCTATAGATACATGAAGGTATTCTGTCATAGCTCATTTTACTATCCACACCCATTATATTTTCAACTGCTATAATTCCCTCAGCTGAAGCAACATGAGCTAATAGATGTTTACCATTTACGTCTCCTATCGCATATACTCCTTCTATATTAGTTCTCATTCTTTCATCAGTGATTATACCTTTTCTATCAGTTTCTAAGTTTAGGTTCTCAAGACCTTTCAAGTTTGGGGTTCTTCCTAGGCTAACGAGTATCTTATCTCCTTCAAAGGTTTTTTCTTCCCCATTAACTTCTACTGTTACCTTGTTGCCTTCGAACTTCTTATGTTTTACTCCATAAATTATCTTTACACCTTTTTTAGTTAGAATCTTAGCCATAGCTTCACTTAAATCCTTGTCTATTCCTGATAATATTCTAGGGGATCTTTGAAGTATGGTAACTTTGCTGCCAAGTGCATTATAAAGTGTTGCGAACTCAATACTAATAGTTCCTGCTCCTAATACTATCAAGTGTTCAGGAAGCTCCTTTGGATCAAGAACCTCTGTGCTAGTAACTGCATAGCCTTGTTCAAAGGACTCTTTAATTCCTTCAATATCTGGAATCATAGGAGATGAGCCTGTTGCAATAATTAAGTTCTTAGTATTTAATATCTCGTCATTTACTTTTACAGTATTCTTGTCTACTACCTCTCCAAAGCCCTTATAGATATCTACACCATTTTTCTCTAGCAGAAGTTTAACTCCTCCTGTAAGTCTTTTAACCGCTTGATTTTTTCTCTTAACCATTGCATCTAGGTTAATAGATACTCCGTCTTTGTCTTTAATGTCAACGCCATATTTATTTGCATTCATTACATATTCGTATACCTTGGCACTTTTCAGAAGTGTTTTAGTTGGTATACATCCTACATTTAGACAAACTCCTCCTAATTCTCCAGCTTCGACTACCGCTGTCTTTGCTCCCATTTGTGCTGCTTTTATGGCAGCTACATAACCTCCTGGACCTGCTCCAATAACTAAAATGTCGTACTGTTTCATCCTTTTTCCTCCCTTAGCTTAGTAACAGCAACATGGGGTTACTCAAAAGCTCCTTAAGTCTTAGTAAAAATCTTCCTGCATCTCCTCCGTCAATAATCCTATGGTCAATACTTAGCGATATAGGCATCATGTGCCTAATGACTATTTCATCATTTATCACTACAGGCTTTTTGTCTATTTTACCTATGCCTAGTATCGCTACCTCAGGATGTCTGATTACAGGAACTCCATAGGATGAGCCTAATGCACCATAGTTAGTTATTGTAAATGTTCCTCCGTATAGGTCATCTATGCCTATAGTCTTGTTTCTAGCCCTTTCCACAATACCTTCAAGTTCCTTAGCAATCTCTAAAATTCCCTTATTATTTGCTTCCTTCAAAACTGGAACCATTAACCCCTCTGGTGTATCTGTTGCTATACCAATATTATAGTATTTTTTATAAATAATTTCATCCTTTATATCATCAAAACTTGAATTAAATACAGGGAATTCCTTTAATGCAATAGTTAAAGCTTTTATAATAAATGGCATATAGGTTAGGCTAATGCCTCTATCTCTAGCCATTTCTTTCTGTTCTTTTCTAAGCTTCACTAATTCAGTTACATCAAAATCATCCATAACTGAAGTATGAGGAATTACAGATTTAGACAGTACCATATTATCTGATATGGTCTTCCTTATCCTAGAAATAGCCACTCTTTCAACTTCACCGTAAACCTTTATTTCTTCTCGTTTAATCTCAGGTCTTAGGAAAGTACCTCCTACAGGCTGGACAAATACGCTCGTTTCTTCAACTTCCTTCGCTTCTTCTACTTTCTTATTCATTTCTTTATATGCATATATGTCTTCTTTCATTACTCTACCAGCTGGTCCTGTGCCTTTTACTAAGTTTATATCTATCCCTAAATCCTTAGCTAGCTTTCTAGCTACAGGAGTTGCCAGTGATTTAGTTCTGGTTTTCTTCTCATCCTGTTTTCCTTCGTCACTGCTATCTATAACTTCTGAGGATACTTCTATATGTCCAACTACTCCAGCACCCTTTTCATCCTCACTTAAAGGCTCCTGCTTTAATTCGACTTTATTGTCTCCACTTCCATCATCTATTATAACTACTGTATTTCCTACATGGATTGTATCGCCAACTTCTCCAAATAGCTTGTATATCTTTCCACTTACAGGTGAGGGTATCTCTGCATTTACTTTGTCTGTTTCTACAAGGAAGAGAGACTCCCCTTCTTTAATTCTATCTCCTTCTTTAACAAACCATTTTAATAGTACACCTTCGTGTATTCCTTCTCCTATATCTGCAAATTTAAATTCAAACATTCTATCACCTCCGTTAAAACTCTACTAGTTCTTTTATCTTCTTAGCAATCTGTCTAGGTTTTATTATAAAGTGGTGTTCTCCTCTTGGTAGTGGAACAGTTATATCAAATCCAGTGAGCCTTGTTGGAGGTGCTTCAAGATATAAAAATGCCTTCTCATTTACTATTGATATAAGCTCCGCTCCCGCACCAAAGGATTTTACTGCCTCGTGTATAACTAGAAATCTTCCTGTTTTCTTCACAGATTCTATTATTGTATCTTTATCTATTGGAGATATAGTTCTTAAGTCTATTAACTCAACGCTTATTCCCTCTTTCTCTACTTTCTCTATTGCTTTTTGTGTCTCTCTAACTAATGCTCCCCATGCTACTACAGTTATGTCTTCACCACTTTTCACTACCTTAGCCTTGCCTATGGGTACTGTATAGTCTTCTTCTGGCACCTCCTGCTTGAATGCTCTATATATTCTCTTTGGCTCTAAGAATATTACTGGGTCTGGGTCTCTAATTGCTGATAAAAGTAAGCCCTTTGTATCATATGGTGTAGAAGGTATCACTACCTTAAGTCCTGGTATATGAGCAAATATAGCTTCAGGGCTTTCAGAGTGATGTTCTAGGGCCCTTATTCCACCGCCATAAGGCATTCTTATTACCATAGGAAGACTATACTTACCTCTACTTCTATTTCTCATTCTTGCAGCATGTGCAATTATTTGATTCAGTGCTGGTAACACAAAGCCATCAAACTGTATTTCAACTACTGGTTTCATACCATTTATAGCCATGCCTATTGCAGTCCCTACTATAGCCGCTTCCGATAAAGGTGTATCAAAACATCTATCTACTCCATATTTTTGTTGTAATCCTACTGTGGCTCTAAAAACTCCACCTTCATAGCCTACGTCTTCACCATAAACTATAACAGAGCTGTCTCTTTCCATTTCACTATCTAAAGCGTGTGTCAATGCGCCTATATTATTTAATAAAGCCATTACATTCCCTCCTCTTGAAGAAATTTCTTATATTCCTCGTATTGCTCTACTAGATTTGGAGTCATTTCAGCATAAGTGTACTTAAATATATCTTCTAGTGGAACAAGTCCTGATTCTTCAACTTTCTTGAAGGTTTCCCCAACATAGTTTTCGTATTCCTCATATTGCTTTTTATCTTCTTCTTCACTCCAAATACCTTTATCTATTAAATACTTCTTAAATCTCTCAATTGGATCTCTCTTTTCCCATTCTTTAACCTCACTATCATCACGATATATTGTAGGATCATCTGATGTAGTATGAGGCCCTAGTCTATAGGTTACTGCCTCTATAAGTGTAGGTCCTTCTCCATTTCTTGCTCTCTCTACAGCTTCCTTAGTTGCAGCATACATTGCTAATACATCGTTACCATCTACTTGAATTCCAGGTATTCCATAAGCAATGGCTTTTTGTGCCAAGGTTTTAGATTTTGTCTGTATGCCTCTAGGTACAGATATAGCCCATTGGTTATTTTGGATTAAGAATATAACTGGTGCATTAAATACTGCTGCAAAGTTAACTGCTTCATGGAATTCTCCTTGAGAAGTTCCTCCATCTCCAACATATACAATTGCTACATCTTTTTCTCCCTTTATCTTAGAAGCCATTGCAATACCAGTGGCATGATTAAGCTGTGATGCTATAGGAACTGATACAGGAAGCATCTTTATATCATCAGGAAACTTACTTCCCATTTCATTTCCATACCAATATAAGAATATTTGCTCAAGTGGTACACCCTTATATAACCATGCTCCTAATTCCCTAAAGGCTGGAACTAGCCAATCGTTTTCCTTAGTGGCTGCTATTGAACCCACTTGTGCTGCTTCTTGACCTCTATTAGGTGCATAGGTTAACATTCTGCCTTGACGCTGATATTGAAGTGCTTTTATATCTGCTACCTTTGTAAGAAGCATTGTTTTATACATCCTCAACAGATTATCATTCTCAATTAAGGGGTGTAAATTATCATTTATTATTTTCCCATCCTTATCTAGTATGCTAAGCATTTCTTCTTTTAATGGATTAAATCTATCTGTAAGCATTTAACCAGTCCTCCTCACTTTTAAGATATATAGTCTAATTTCTATATTATGAAAACAAAATAGTTTTATTGTCTATTTTTATAATACCCCCTTTTTTAAAAGTAAAACTATGTTTTATGACCTAACCCGATTTTCTGAATGCCTTTTTCAGAAAATTGCTGGTAGGTCAAGCGCAATGAGCACCAAATTCATGCGAGCGACAGCAAGCAGATAAATTTGTGTTGCGAAACTGCGATGTATAGATTCTTCACTAGCGTTAAAAATGACAAAAAAAGAACAGATCAGTTAATCTGCTCCCTATAGGATTTACCATTTTTATTCTTCTTTTAATCTATATTTATTCTGAGGTCTTCCCACTTTTCCGTATTCAAGTTCAAGGACAATCTTCTGCTCTTTTTCAAGCAAGTCTAAGTATCTTCTTGCTGTTATCCTAGAGACTCCAATACTCTTTGACACCTGCTGTGCTGTAAATGTTTGTCCTTTCATATTCTCAATGTAATTTATGACTTTCTCATAGGTATATTGACTAAAACCCTTTACATCTCCAATTTCTTCTAGAAGGTTGGTATTTGCTTTCTTTTCATTTAATACATACTTATCAATTATTTCTTGATCTATAGCTTCATTGGATGATAGGTTCTTTTTTCTATTTCTGTACTGAAGCATTGCTTCTTTGAACCTTTCAAAGACAAATGGCTTCACTATATAATCAACAGCACCATATCTAAAGGCTTCCTCGACAGATTCCATATTTCTGTCTGCTGTTATTAGAATCACATCAATTTTTAAATCCTTTTTCCTTGTCCACTTTAAAAGTTCTAGCCCTCTTCCCTGTGGAAAAAATATATCTAATAATATTAGATCAGGCTTATCTTGTAAAATAACTTCCTTTGCCTTATCTATTGACCCAACACTAGCACATAGTTTGTAGCCTTCTATTTTTTTTAAAAACTTCTCATTGATTTCTCTAACCATTGGGTCATCTTCAACTATAAGAACCTTTATCATATTAATTCCCCCTTCCCATGGGAATAGTTATTTCCCAACAAGTACCACTATCTGATTTGAGTTCTATTGCTCCTTCTGCAGCATCTACTATTTTTTTCACAATATTTAAGCCAAATCCTCTATATCCAGATTTAGTAGTATATCCTCTTAAAAATATTTTATCTCTAATATCTTCACTTATACCCATTCCATTATCCTTTACTATGATTTTAAGTTCATTCGCATCTGAATTAATCTTAATATATAGTTTCCCATCTTTTACCTTAACCAATTCATCTATAGCATTATCGATTAAATTTCCTAATATTGAACAGACATCGTCTGCACTAATTTCTTTAGGTAATGCTGTTACATTTGAATTAGGATCTATTTTCATTTCGATTTTAGCCTCAGCAGCCTTATTATACTTCGATAAAAGTATACCTGCCATATGAACATCTTTTATCTTATAGGTTAATGTTCCTAATATTTCATGTCTCCGTTCAGATAAGTCAGATATATATTTCACTGCCTTATCATACTCTTCAAGCTGAATAAGCCCAGATATGGTTTGGAGTTTGTTTGAAAATTCGTGGCTTTGGGCTCTTAGGTCATTTGTCAGCTTTCTTATACCTGTAAGCTCTTCAGCCATTCTCTTAACCTCTGACAAGTCCTGAAAACTAGATACGACTCCTATAATTTCATTTTTATGATTTTTCATTATTGTATGGCTACAGAGAAGTATTTTTTGAGGTGCAAGTCTAACTTCTTCATTGTAGATAGACTCTTTGCTTTCAAGTACATCCATTATTTCTTTAGTATAGGCTAAATTAAAGTTAGAAATGTTCTTACCTACATCACTATCCTTAAAACCTAAAACATCTTTTGCATTCTTATTTAAAAGTATAATATTACCTTTTTCATCTACTGCCATTATTCCGTTTTTCAAGCTTTGGAGTATGTTATCTCTCTGTCCTAGTAGGAGAGCGATTTCCTTTGGTTCAAGTCCAAATATGGATTTTTTGATATTATAAGACAATGCTGCAGCACCAATAATACCTACTATTATGCCTATTGCAATTGTCAACTGGAAGTTAAATATATACGGCCTTACTTCTTCATAAACAGTATTGTTTAATAAACCTACTAGTACTGCCCCTACCTGCTCTCCTTCATAATAAACTGGAACAAAGGCTCTTATGGCTGATATTAATACATTTTTGTCGGCAGATACGTATGATTCCCCATACTTCAGTACCCTTTCCTCTCCACCACTAATGTATTTCTTCCCTAAATCATACTCTATTGGATAGGAATATTTAATACCATCCATATCCATGACTATTATATAATTAAACCTTGTATCATGCTTGAAGCTTTCAATTTTGTCTTGAATAACTCTATAATCCTTAGTTGTAGCTAGTGTTTCTTTTATGACATCCATAGAAGCTATAGTCACTGCTAAATCCATTGCATTGTTTCCCATCTGATGCTCTATTGTATTTTCAACTTGTCTAAAAGTAAGTATTCCAATTCCACCTATTACAGTGACAAGCATAAGAGTCATAAATATAGTTATTTTATACTGGAGCTTCACATAAATACACTCCCTTTGTCCTAGTTATTGATTAATTAATGCCTTACTCAGTCCGTCTTTAATAGCATCAATAAGCCCAATACTTGTATATGATGCTCCTGCAACCACTTCTACATCAGGTTTATTAGATTTAATTACCCTATTAGGAATATCTTTGTAAACAATCTCTGCAAACTCCGGCATTTCATATTCTTCAATAACCTGGATACTCAATATATTATATTCATCAGTTATTATTTTAACCTTTATTGGACCATGATGTCCTTCTCCAACTCCTATATATTCTCCTGGAACATATAGGTTTTGTTTTGATGTACATGCTTCTAGCCCAAAAGCTAACACAACAATTAATAAAATCAATAAAGTTCTTTTCATAGAATCTTCCCCTTTATAATTAGAGGTTAAAAATATTAAAAAAATTTTGGTCTTATTGTAAATTTCATTATAATAATTATAACATCTATGGGCTTTTTTGTCACATAAAAAAGACCTATAATATGTATGGACACATATTATGGTCTTTAAAGTTTCTTAATATTCCCTATTTAACAACTTTGACACAGAAGCTTTAATTATTCTTTTGGCCTCACAATCTGGCAGCTTTTCAATTCTATTAATTGCTTTTTCAGTATATCTATCTGCAACTGCTTTCGCTTTATTTATACCATCGTATTTATTTACTAGTAATAATATTTCATCTATTTCAAGTTCTGTTAGGCATTGGCTATCCAGCAGCTTTTTAAGCTTACCATCCTTGTCATTTTGTAAGGCATAAATTAAAGGTAGAGTATAGTAACCTTTTTGTAAATCTCTTAAAGCAGATTTTCCTAACTTTTTTGTATTACCATTAAAATCAAGTATATCATCAATAATTTGAAAGGCCATTCCTGCATTATATCCTATTTTGCCTAGAGAGTTTGTTATTGATTCATGACAATTTGCCTCATGTGCTCCCACATAGAAGCTTATTGCAAAAAGAGCTGCAGTTTTTCCAGATATTATTCGTATATAGTTTCTTAAACTTGCATTTTTCCCATATCTAAGATTATATTGAGTTATTTCTCCCATACATATCTTAGTCAATGCTTTTGAAATATCCCTTAGATTCTCCATGTGATAATCATATTTAGCTAACATGTTAAAACATTGGCAGAAAAGAAAGTCTCCAACATATACTGCATAATCCTTTCCATGCTTGAACTGTACAGTATCACAACCTCTTCTAATCTCTGCATCATCTATTATATCATCATGAATTAATGTAGCCATGTGAAGCATCTCAATCACTGCTGCTATATTATGAATTTTGTCTAAATCACATTCACCAAACCTGCTGGCCAGAATAAGAAAAGCTGGTCTAAGCATCTTACCACCATTTTCAAGCATTGGCGATATAGATTCTTCTAAAATGCTCTCTCTGGACTTGATATTCTGTTTTATGATACTCTTAACTTCATTTAATTCTTCAATAAATGCAGGATAATCGTTCCAAAATTTAATCATCTTCTCACCTTTGCCTATCATTTAAAATTATTGTTAGTTATATGATTCTACATAATAATGAAATGTCCTTCTAAAGAATTCTTTAAAAGGACATTAGATTTTATCATCTAATCAATATACAGGTATGTTTTCTTTGCAAATCCTGTATTCTTCCACCATTTTTTCAGAACAGGTAATACATAGTAATCAAGCCCTAATGTACTTCCAGAGCCGCCAATTAACGCAATACCTGCTGCGAAATACCATAGCATTTCTGTTGGTGCCATTCCAGAAGACCATATCATAAGTCCCATTACAACAGATATTATAGAAGCCAAAGCTGTAAATAATCCTGCAATTAATAATAATCCTACTATTATTTCACCTATTACCATACCTGCTTGGAAAATTTCAGCTAATTTTGTGTATCCTCCATCAGATGTATAGAAAAATATATCCATTGTCCAGCTTACGATATTGGATATGAATTCAGGTACTGGCAATGCTTCCCCCCATTGAGATGCTACTTCAGCTGCACCAGAAGCTGCCGCTGTTGCTGAAGCTGCCGCTGTTGCTGCTGCATTGCCTGCTGTTGGTGGTGCAGGTATTAAGAATATTTTTGAAGGATCTTCAAGAATGCTTGGCAATTTATCTAAACCTTGCATTAACCACTTAAATCCAACGAATAATCTTAATGGGAATAACCAAAAATTTGGAGAACGTTTAGCTAAATGTCCACCTATAAAGCTTCTATTATCTTTCACATGGAAGAATTCATACATTATATATGACCAGCACTTATTAAAACCTGCTACTTGGAAGAAGTATAATAGGTTTATGAAGTGTTTTGAAAGCATAGCAAAGAAGCTTGGTAATCCAAAGAACTTACCTGGTAAACCTACATGAGCCATACCATATTTTCCACCAATACAAACCATAGCTCCATGGAATTTTGGCTTATATGATTTCTTTTCTCCACCTTTTATATCTGAATAAATATTGTGCGCAACTAGTGGTGCTGAATGCTCTGCATTTTCAACCATTTGTGGAACTGGCCTTTCTTCACCTTCAGGTATATAGAATATATTGTCTCCAACTACGTAAACATTATCATAATCCACTGATTGAAGCTTATCATTAGTGACAATTCTCTTTCTGCCTTTTTGCTCAATGTCTAAATTATCTAATAAGTCTGCTCCTTCAACTCCTGCTGCCCAAATTACTGTCTCAGCCTCTATGCTACCTTTATCTCCCATTGTAACAGAACCTGGTTTAACTTCTGTAATTCCTGCTCCTGTAATTATTTCAACGCCTAGTTTTCTAAGTCTATTTTCCGCTCTCTTTATTAACTTATCTGGGAATATTGGAAGGATTTTTGGCAGGGCATCTACTACATAAAGTTTTACTTCATCTTTGTCTACATAGAAGTCTTTGCAAAGTCTATCTTTCCACTCTGCAAGCTCTCCTATCATTTCAACTCCAGTAAAGCCTCCGCCCACTACTACAAATGTAAGCATCTTTCTTCTTTTTTCTGCATTAGGTTCTTTTACTGCTTCCCTAAACATATGAAGGATATGTTCTTTTAGACCAACAGCATCTTCATAGGACCAAAGCTTTTTAGTGTATTCCTCTGCTCCAGGTATACCAAAGTACGTTGGTTTACAACCAGTACCTAATACAAGGTAGTCGTATTTGTAGGTATTGTTCTCTGACTTTAAAGTATTAGCTTTAAAATCAATGTCTGTAATTTCGTCAAGTACGAAATCTACTTTTCTCTTAGCAAATACCTTTTTGAATTCGATTCTAATAGAATCTTCAGGCACTCTATCTGCTGCAACCTCATGTAGCTCTGTTAACATTGTATGATATGGCTTTTTATCAATCAATGTAACCTCCACGCTGTCATCTTTTTTAAACAATTTTCCTAGTTTTTTTGCAGCTAATATACCACCATAGCCGCCCCCTAGTACTATTATTTGTTTAGTATTAGCCATTACTTGACCTCCCTTTATTTTGCATTCAAATGAGCTAATCATCTCATGAACTTAGTCTTAATTGAAAATAATAGTAAATAAAATAGACCCACTATAAGTTTGATAATCTACTAACTATCCTAGTTAAAATATTATCATAACCCTAACAAATGTCTATATTTACAAAGTTTTTGGTCATTACCTATACAATTTGTTTATTTTGTTCATGAATTAATCACTGCTTTTTATGAAAGAATAATAGGTTAGTATTTTTCTTTACTTTAAAGATATTTTCAATAATGCTATAATGTTTTTTGATAGCATATAACTTGAATCATAAAGAAAGAGGGAAAGTATGAAAAAAAACAGAAAAATGACTATTATTAAAAATGAAGAAGAGTCTAACATAGAATACAAAGGGAATGGAAAAACTAAAAAGTTTATTGTTTATATATTGTCCATTATTGTAATAGCTATTGGTATGTATTCAATTATCAGTAAATATAAAGGGGCAAATCTATCTAAAGACAGTTTAATTAAAGAAAAAACAGGTTTTCTATTAGGAACAGTGGTACAAATAAAATTTCCTGAATCACAACCTGTAAGGCTATTTGATGATGTCTTCGTTCTTTTAAAGGAAATAGAAAATGATATGAGCATAAATATTGAAGATAGCGAAGTAATTAGAATCAATAAAAGTGCTGGTAAATCCTATGTAAAAGTATCTCCAGAGACCTATTATGTAATTGAAAGAGGAAAATATTATTCTGAGCTTTCAGAAGGGAGATTTGATATTAGCATAGGTCCTTTAGTAAAACTATGGGGAATAGGAACCAATGCCCCTAAGGTTCCAACACAAGTTGAAATAGAAAAAGAATTAAGTAAAGTTGATTATACTAATATATTGCTTAATGAATCTGACAAGAGCATTATGCTAGCAAAGGAAGGCATGATCATAGACTTAGGCGGAATTGCAAAAGGATATGCTGCCGACGTAGTTGCAGATTATCTAAAGTCTAAAGATATCCATAATGCAATCATCGACTTAGGTGGCAATATACTGGCTTTAGGTGGAAATGGCAAGGCTGACTTTTGGAATATTGGTTTGCAAAACCCATTTGAGGCAAGAAATAAACACTTAGGTATTCTTAAAGTTAAAGATAAGACCATAGTCACATCTGGAGTATATGAAAGGAATTTTACTGAAAAGGGCAAAACATATCATCATATTCTAGACCCCTTCACAGGCTATCCAGTAGAAAACTCCTTAATGAGTGTCAGCATAATTGCTGATAAGTCTATAGATGCTGACGGATTGTCTACTACAGTATTTGCACTGGGACTTGAAAAAGGAGCAGAAATAATTAAAAGTCTTGACGGAGTTGATGCTATTTTTGTAGATAAAGCTAAGAATGTGTACATTACTGAAGACATTAAGAATTCTCTGACTATTACAAATGATGAATTCACTGTAAAGGATATCTAAGAAATTTCAAAGCATGAAATTAAGACTTTTATGGAAATGCTTAAAACTAAGAGAGCTTTTATTGAAACTCATAAGTAGCAAATCCTCTTATATAAAAAATGATAGTAAGACTTTCTTTTGATTAAAAATAAAGAAGTATCACAAGCTACAAAAGTAACTTAGTGATACCTCTTTTTTTATATACTTATTTCATCAAGCTTGTGTAAGTTATGTTGCTTAATAAGTTTCATAAGCTTTATTGGATATTGTGGGTCAGTAGCATATCCTGCTCTTCTTAGAGCCCACGCACCTTGAGTACTATCGTGCATTACATCTCTAAAGATACCATATCTTTCTCTTGTTAGCAGTAAATTATTGTAATCAGCCCAGCTTTCATTTAGATTGTTATATGCTCTGAATTCTGCATCTACACGGAAAGACACTCCATTATAAACCTCCCATGTGTTAGATATTACAGAGCCAGCTGATGCACTCCCTTTATATCCGAATAGGTTATATGATACCTTACCATTGTATTTATCTACTGGTACACTTTGCCCCCAGCCTGTTTCTAAAATAGCTTGAGCTGTTTGTATGGCAGCTGACATACCTGTCTTTTCCCAAGAAGCCTTAGCTAGCTTAGATGCAAATCCAATAAAATTGTCTTTTTCTACAACAGGAACAGCAGAATAAGTCTTACCTAAGTAGACTCTAACAGGGATTTCTTCACTTAGTACTTTCTTTCCTGAATTATATATTCCCTCAGCTTGAACTATCCAATTTCCTTCATCCCCTTGGGCAGGCGTAAATGTATACTCAGCTTGTGGAGCTTGGTTAGATGCTATGACCTTTCTTGCTCCAGTATTAGCATTGATTAGAATATAGTTTACATTGTCTAAAGCAACATTGCTAACAGTCTTTAATTTAACAGGTCCTGTAATAACTTGCTTAGGTCCTACACCTTCTAAAAATAATTTAGGTGAACCTGAAAATTTAACACTTACTCCTTTACTTTCATGAATTATACCTTTAGTATCCTTAACTCTAACTAATAATTCCTTAGTACCTGTGTACTCAGGTCCTGGAAACCATTTATAACTGCCATATGGTATTTGAGCTAAAATTTTCTCTGTCCCAGTACTTGGATCTCTTAGTACATACTCTGTCTGACTAACATAGAAATTAATAGAAGATGAAAGTGTTACTGGCTTAGTAATCGTTGCACCATTTGAGACACCGGTTAATATCAGCTTACGAGGCATATCAACTCTAGCATATACAATCTGACTTTCATAAGCATTATTTTCACTATCATATGCTATTGCCTTAAATGAGTAATTTCCGTTGTCGTACATATTAGGAGTCCAAGTATATGGCCCATATGGGTCAGCCTCAGAAGTCTTTGTTACTTTGTTGTTGTCTAAATTAGTAATCTCGTATTTAACATAGGACGCAATAAAGTTCGTATCTATACTCATGGAAACAGTATCAGTTATTAACTGACCTTGTGTTAAACCTGTTAATGATATTTTAGGAATAACTTCTATATTTACAGCTATAGAGTCTCCTCCTAAGAATTTCCCATTGCTATCATAAAGAGCAGCTACAAGTACCTTTTCTCCTCTATCCTGTAAATTAGGTATCCAAAGATATTTTTCCTCTAACTTGTTTCCTCTTGCTACAACAGTTCCTTTTGCTGTATTTGGGTCAAGTAATAGATATTTTATTTCCACTGCCTTTGTGCTAGCTCCATTAGGTAATTGGATTTGTAGCTCTGTTTTTCCTGTGATAGCTTGTCCTGAAGTAAGAGATGATATTCTTACATCAAAAAATGGCTCAACATCTGCCTTTTTGCTAGAATCTATGAGTATAGTGTTAGTAGCTCCGTCCCAATCAACTCCAATACCTAGAGCATTGCTAACTAAACGTAGAGGTACATAGGTACGCTCATTGATTATTGTGGGAGGCACATCGCATAAGCTAAATGCTTTTTCTCCATTCTCTCCACTCTCATATGAAACTAGGTGACTATTAATTCTTAAAAGAATCGAAGCATTCCCTTTTACCACATTAACAGTCCTGTCCTCATTATTCCATTTAACTTGTGCTCCAAGCTGTTCTGCTATGAAGCGTATAGGTACTAGAGTTCTATCGTTTTGAATTATTGGGCTTGCTATTGTAGTGATATCCTGTCCATTTAATAATAATCTAGGCTCATTGGAAGCCAAAGCCTCAGGACTAGGCAATTGAAGAAACATAAGCATAATTAATGTTATGTAAAATTGTATCCATTTTATTATTCTAATTTTTATCTCCCCCTTTATTTTTGTAAAAACAGTTCCTATACTAATATTCTACACCATATTACAAAATTAATTAAGTTACTATTTGATTACAAAAAGATGACAGAATAAATCGTATCCTGTCATCAAAGCAAGTTAAAAATGAGTAGTTATGACATAATCATCTCCCCATTCATAACTTTCATAGTCAATGTCTATAGTTGGAGCATAACTCTCTATCTTCTTATTTATTATTACTTTTACTGAACCAATATTATATACATTGTCATCATCTTTTGGCTCATCCAGAGCCAAGTCAAATATTACCCCTGATCAGCTTCTTCTATAGGGAAAAATCCTTACTGTTTTTCCACTGAACTCTTGTTCTAACCGTTCTTTTGCTTTGTTGGATATGCCAAACTCCATATTAATCACCTCTTTATAATTATTCCCCTTGGCTTAGATGAATAAACAAGTATTAAGACAGCAATTTTCTTTAAAAAAAATGATAATTTTTTGAAACAAAACCTGATGATAATTGTTTAGTATATGAGTAAGTACATAAATAATATAATGGAGGTAATAATCATGCATAAGAAAATAATGAGTCTGGTTCTTGTTATAATATTAACTCTGTCATGTATAGTATTAGCTTCTGCAGAAAAACCTATGCCTACCTCTTTGGAAAGGCCTGAGAGTCTAACAGTAAGAGATAATGGAGGAATATTGGAGGTCCGTTGGACTAATCCTAAAAGCATTGTTCAGATAGCTAACGATGCAAATGATCGAACATTTGAATATTATGCAAATTTGGTTTATGTGTTTGATTGGAAAAAGAATGATGGTAATTGGAATATAGGTTTGACACGTAATGATCCAAATTTCAACGATGAAATCCATGGTTATTTTACAGAGTGGGTTCCAAATGGTGATGTAGATGGAATTCGTGTGCAAGACTGTTTTTTCACTACATGGCATTTTGATCCTAATGATGATGGTGAATTTGATTTAAAAAATAATACCTACTATTTTAGATTAAGGTATGTTCTCGAATCAGGTTATGACGAATTTGAAACCATTTATTCGCCTTATTCAGATGTATTTGCCATAGGAAAGAATGCAAACACTGCTAAGATTACTAAACTAGATGCTCCAAAGGACCTTAAGGTAGAAGTAAAGAAGGATAACAATAATAGACCATATTTCCAGCTTAACTGGACAATACCAGAATCTATAGTTGAAGCAAACAAACACATCCCTGTATATCATAAAATTGACTTTAAAGTAGGAGATGGGCCATGGCTTAAGGATACTGAATCATGGGAATGGATGCCAAGTGCTCCAAGTAGTCTATTGATGTCCTCTGATACTTTCGATCCAGTTGAAAAAAATTTAGTAGATAAGGTAGTAATTGAGGAAAACGTCTATTACTTTAGAATCATTTTTGAAGCTGAACCTACAACTTCTAATTATATTCGTTCTGACTTTTCAAATATAGCTTCAACTAAGGTAGAATCATATAGCAACGCTTCTAACTGGGCTAAATCAGAACTTGATAAGGCAGATGATTATGGTTTAATTCCTAGCTCTTTAAAGGGCGCTGACATGACAAAGCCTATTACTAGAGAGGAGTTTGCTGAACTTGCTGTAAAGCTTTATGAAAAAACAACTGGAAAAACTATAGAGCCAGCAAGCCCAAATCCATTTACAGATACAACAAATCCTGAAATCCTTAAGGCTTATAAAGTTGGTATAACAGCAGGAACTTCCGCTACTACGTTTTCTCCAAAAGTTCTTATTAGTCGTGAACAGTTAGCTACTATGCTCAGTCGTGGAATACGAGCTATGGTACCAGATGCAGATTTTTCTATTGATGGTGCTCCTACTTTCAATGATGAAAAGGATATTGCAGCCTATGCCCTTGAACATGTAAAATTCATGAGCAAGAACGGTATAATACAAGGTTCTAACGGAAATTTTATGCCTAAGGCCATAACTCAAACACAAATAGCGCAAGGGTATGCACAAGCTACTAGAGAGCAAGCTATAGCTATGGGTGTAAGAAGTTATGAGAAGTTCAAATAAAGTATAGAAAATAGTAAAGTCCTCTATTAGACTTCTCTTAATAGAGGACTTTTGCTTGATGTATTTTATCTTCCAAGACTCCTTATATTTTCAACTGGATATTGCTTAGTTATATTTTTGCTAGGTATATAATATATTAACACTGTTAATATAGAGAACACTGCACATATAGCTATATGAAGCATCCAAGGATATAGCCATAATCTATATGCAAATATGTCTTTGATATAATCTCCAGAGGTCATAGCTATTCCATCTACTGTAGCCATAGATGTCATAAACAGTACTACTAATAGTAATATATTAACAATTATTATTGATATCAGCCCATTAAGTATACCTAACCAAATATAATGCTTTGAAAACTGAGTATTCGTCACTCCAAGGGACTGTAATATTCCTATTCTATTTCTATCCTGCTCTAATTTAGATGACATTGTGTTGTATAAAATTATAAATGCTATAGTTGCTGCTGTAAACCCTAGTAATCCAATAATAAGCGCATTGTTAAAGGCTTCTTGATACAGTTTGGAATTGCTCGCCTTATAATTATATACAGTATATCCATTGCTATTAGCATAAGCTAATAGTTTTGAATCTAATACTACATCTTGCTCCCTAGAATCAGTATTTAAATACCAAAGAGTACGTCCGTACCTAGTCGGATATATCACATCTACGGCTGTCTTTCTTTCTTCTAAAGTATGGGGATATAGCCCAAATATAGAACCTGGATAAATAGACTCCATACCGTTCAATGAGCTAATAACCACATAAGGTGCTATACTATCAGAAAATGGCCACATCCCTTCTTTTGGAAAATAGTGTATGATGCCTCCAACTTTAACTTCTTTTGTATTAAAACTAATCACATAGCTTTCATTCACTATTTTCTCATCATTAGAAGACAAATAAACTGTATCGCCTGGTCTAATGTCTTCAAGCGTATCATAATATTTGCTATACCTGCTATCGTATGTGATTTTGTATGTACCACTTCGTTCAAGTAACCAGCTCATTCTGTTATTTTCATTTGTTGCAGCTATTACTTCATTTTCATTGAAAGGTCTTACATCAATATTAGTATTTTCTGAAATATACATTGGAACTAATAGTATAATCTCTTCACCCTTTGAAAACTTCTCCTTATCAACTACTCCTTTAGTGACGCTAAGGCTAAATCGAGAAAACAATTCGCTGTCTGGGTCTATTCCGTAGGTTTTAGTGTAGAATGCATCTTTTATCCACTCAGGCTCATTTTCATATGTCTTATCATAACTAACAAAATGCCTAGGTAGAAGACGTTGTGGTAACAGTTGTTCATAAGTTCTCAATAATTTATTTTCTTTGATTCCATCATACCATAGTAATGTTTGCTTTCCTACCTTATATACCTCTGTAGATTTAATCCCATCCATTGCTTTAAAATTTTCATCTACTTCTTTAATAACTCTACTTGTTTCACCATAATAAGTTTCAAGAGAATAGTCTGGTCTTCCATTGAATAAGACTATGTTCTTATAGTCATCAAAAGAAATATAACATAGTAGAACAGTTGTAAGCATTATAGTAATTGTGATGAAAGATATGCCAAAGGATATAAATGTTTTGCCCTTGTTCATTTTTATATATCTCCAATTAATATATCTGAAGGTTTGGCGTTTTACTTTTGCCTCATTATGGGCTTTGTGCTTAATTTTCTTACGCTTAGGAGGCTTTGACATAGTGCCTACTAGAGGTATTCTAGTAGCAAATAACATAGGTACTGCCATGCCAACAAACAGCGCCAAACATCCTGCTAATATACCAATGAAAAGAAAAGATGGAATCACATGAAACTGTAGATTTCTTCCTCCAAAAATATTCATTCCAAACACAATTAGAGCTGCCAGCCCAAATCCTCCAGGTATACCAACTAACACTCCTGTTCTCAAAAGATATAATCCTTCATATAAAAGCATCTTTATGATCTGTCCATTAGTAGCACCAATTGATTTCAAAAGCACTATTTTTCTAGCTCTTCTCTTCATTTGTGTTAAGAAAATTTGGAATATAGCTAAAGCTGTTGCTATAAATATAACCGCAATTATTGCTAAGGTTAGAACATACTCAGTTGAAGCAGTGGTTTCAGGATAAGAAAATCTATTTCTACGAAAATTATCAGTATTTATTTCCATCTTACTCTCTGTGTTCCCTTGTCCCTCTAAATAATTATCTCCCAAGTCATCTAACTGTCGCCTACTAAGTCCCCAATTCTCTGCTCTTTTAAACTCCGCATCTATTTCTTCATCTGTTAGTCCAAACATATATCTACCATACCACTCATTTACATCTATATTTAACTCTTCATTTTTCAGAGTTTCTTCTAAGTTGGAATATTTATTCTCCAACCGAGAATGCAAATTTTCCTTATTGGAATTAGAGACTAAAAACATATTATATCTCATTTTATAATTTGAAAAATCGCCTATTGTAGTATTGTAGAAAGCATCTGTAAAAGTCCTTGCTCCCTCTTCAGTTATAAAAGCATTAGTAGCCTTATGTCCTCCTAAGTCCCACTTATCAGTATAGGTTTGCAATATACCAGTTACAGTAAATTCCTTCTTAAGGATAATCTTCTGATTTCTTAAAAGCCCCTTTTCCCTTATTATTTCAGGGTTTATTTCATCTCCCATAAAGTAATAATTCACGTAATCATTGCTTCCTACTACTGTCACATCTCCTATTTGTTCAAAGGGAGTTTCAAGATGGCGGTGATGGTTAATATTATTCCAAAAATAATATTTAGAGTATAGTTTTCTTAACTCAGCCTCAGCTTCTTTTTCATCTGTAGGCAACTCTCCAACATTCTCCTCATAGTCTTTAACTAACCATTTTAACCCTAAGAAATTTACTCCCTCTACTTCTTTATTAAACCTATCAATAAACTCTTTGTTAAGACTTTTTATATAGTCTTTCATACTTCCATCCACTGTTTGAAATGCAATGGCAACCTGTACCTTTTGACCAACCTCTAAGTTAAGATTCATCTTGCTCATTTGGTTAAGCTCCAGCATTATTTCATCAGCCGTTTCTGGATAACGACCTTTATATAACGAAAATCTCCCCATTTCTATTAATTCTTGATTAAAAGACCCTACAACTCCGCAGGTATCTGATTCCCCAATGATTAAGCTCGCACCCACCTTATCTATCTCTGGCTCTTGTCTCAAACTATTTAAAACTTCCTCGTCTCCATTAAGATATGCTGCATGCCATTCTCCATATAAATCAAGTCTTTGCTCTAGCTTAGTTTTATCTGTACTAGCCTGAAATATAGTTGATGCCACAATAAAAATAAAAGATAATGTAATAACTAGTTTAAGCAAAAAAGTATCTCTTTTTCTTCCCTTTAATCCTCTTTTCGCAATGTCTCTAATTTTCATATGCTCCCCCTCATTTGAAGTTATTGCATAAATCCCCAACTTTCGTCTTATATATGTTTAAATTCATTTGCATCTACTATAGAAGAAATCCTTCCATCTGCAATAGTAATTATTCTATCTGCTTCAGCAGCTATTTCTAAATCGTGAGTCACTAGTATAATTGTCTGATTAAATTTCCTAGCAGATTCTTTTATTAGCCTTAGAACCTCTCGTCCTGTCTTTTCATCTAAGTTTCCAGTAGGCTCATCTGCAAGAACTATTGCAGGTTTAGAAACTAAAGCACGGGCAATAGCAACACGTTGTCTTTCCCCACCTGAAAGTTCATCAGGATAGTAGGATAGCTTCCCTTCAATACCTAAAGAAGTTATTACCTCATTAAAATGACTCATATCTGGTTCCCCACCATCTAAATGTATAGGCATAAGAATATTTTCCATAACAGTATGCTCTTGTAAAAGATTAAAAGCCTGAAATACAAAGCCTATACGTCTACGACGTAATACAGCTAGTTCTGAGTCCTTCAAATCAAATACACTCTTTCCTTCTAGATATAATTTCCCTTCAGTCGGCTTGTCCAACCCCCCTAGAATATGCAAAAGAGTTGATTTTCCAGAACCACTTTTACCTATAATAGCATAAAAGAATCCTTCTTCTATTTCCAAGTTTAAAGGTTTCAATGCATTAACCTGCAATTCTCCCTTACCATAAGTCTTTTCAATATTTTCTGTCCTAAGAATAATACCCATGTAAACACCTCCCAAGTTTTAAAGAATATAACACATACTACCTACATTATCAATATGTTGTTTTCAAAATTGCAGTAAAGCAATAAATCTTCCGATATTTGTGGTAATTTTCTAAATATTTAAAAATATTAATTTATTTCATCTTTGTAAAATATTCTTGATTTTTACATTAATATGTCTTAAAAACTTGAAAGTATTTTTCCTCCAAATCTTCTAAATGTCCAATTATATGTACTAAATCTTCTCCAAAATCATTTAAAGAATAATATATGGTTCTATCTTTAACGGGGATGCAATGGTGCAATGGGGACGGTTCTTTTTGCATTAATCAAGTTTTTTTGCTATGCCATGAATAGTCCCTCGACTTACATGTAATAATTCAGCAATTCTTCTGTGTGATAAATAACTATTCTTAAGAAGTTGTTTAACCGTATCTTCTAAAATATTTTTGTCATTAGTTAATGCCTTAATATCTCTTATATCATATTTCTTTAAAAATTTATCAATAATTTTTTGAGCTCTTTCTTCACGTTCTTGTTCTAAATCTTCACTAATTTCTAAAAATTCTTCTATTTCTTCTTCTAAATGAAAACTCTTGAAATACTCTATTGAGTATGAGAATAGACCTAGTATAAATTCTCGTTCTCTAGGACATACTAATTTATTTTTGCCTTCTATATATTCTTTGTAACTACTCCAATAATAATCATCTGTATTAATTGCTATCTTAGCTTTTACTGGATTATTATGTATATATCTCATAGCTCTTATTAGATACCCTTCTGAATCTATAACTTCACTTTTAAATCTATCTTGAAAAACATGCCCTACTCTTTCGTACTTAGAATTATAAAGTCCTGCAAATTTAATATTTATCCTTTTAAATGCATCAGTCATCTTCGGTAATTCTGAGTGTATTAACAAATGTACATGGTTATTCATTAAACAGTATGCAACAATTGAAATATTCTTTTTTTCTACTTGTTCCTGCAGTTGTTCAATAAAATACTTTTTTTCCGCAACTTTCGCAAATATCATTTCTTTATTATTCCCTCTCATCATTACATGATAATATCCTGTTGGGCTTTCTTTTCTTGCAACTCTTACCATATTATCACCTCAATAAAATATTATCATATTTTGGGAATTGTGCAATATAAATGCAAAAAGAACCGTCCCTAATGCATCCTATAAAAAAGTTACCATTTTTACTGAAATAATGTATAATATATATATAGGCTGTCGGTAATGTTAATCTTTTAAATTAATTTTAATGAAAAGTTTTAAGTACGAAATTGCAGCTGATTTAATAATCGGACAAAGAGTGACATTTAATTTCATTTTGTTTTATAGGAGGAATCAACTTGGAAGACATAAAAATGAAGCTTAAAACAATGAAGAAAAAAACAGATAAAAAGGGCAAAAAATTTAATTTTAAGAACATTAGAGTAAAGTCACAAATAACCAAAAAATTACGGAACAAGGATAATAGAAAAATTAACTTTAGAAGTATAAAAACTAAATTAGTTATTATTTTTTCAATTCTGATACTATTTTCATCTATCGTTATAGGCATGACTTCTATGGTATTTAGCGGTACAACTCTTACTAAAGAAGCTGAAAAATCTCTATTAGCTTTAGCAGTAGAAGGTTCTAAAGTAACAGATAGTAGGATTCAAACTCAATTAAAAGCACTAGAAACCCTTGCAGGGATAAGTGATATTCAAAGTA
The DNA here is from genome assembly GCF_900095305.1 of Proteiniborus sp. DW1. Lineage (NCBI taxonomy): Bacteria > Bacillati > Bacillota > Clostridia > Eubacteriales > Proteiniborus > Proteiniborus sp. DW1. Next base: position 187,438 of record NZ_FMDO01000044.1, read on the forward strand.
TGGATTGGAGTTTGCAAAAACCAATACTTCAAGGACAGTTACATAGATTAAACTTTTACGACATTGGGGTTGTTCAGCCAGATGGAACTGTAAGTTATACAGATGGAACAACTATTAAACTGGGAGATGCTGAATATGTAAAAAAAGCTTTAAAAGGAGAATCAAACGTATCAGACTTGATAATAAGTCATACAACAAGTGAAGTTGCTTTAATCTATGCTGCTCCTATTGAAAAGGGAGGTAAAGTTGTAGGCGCATTAGTAGGTCGTAGAAGTGGAAACACCCTAAGTGAAGTTACAGATGATATGGGATATGGAAACGAAGGATATGCCTATATGATTAATAGCACAGGGACAGTAGTTGCACATCCTGACAAGAGTAGGGTTCTAAATCAATATAACCCATTTGAAGAAGAAAAAAATGATAAAACTCATAAATCAGTTGCAGAATTATTTGAAAAAATATTAGAGAAAAAAAATGGAGTTATCGGTTATTCACTTGAAGGCAGGAATATATATGCTGGCTATGCACCTGTTAAGGGTACTGACTGGATACTAGTTATTACTGCCAATGAAGGTGAAGTGCTATCAGCAATTCCAGCACTACAAAGAAGCATCATAATATTTACAGTTGTAATATTGATATTAAGCATTTTCATAACATACATAACAGGAAATTCAATTACAAAACCACTTATTTGGGCGGTGAAAGGCACAGAAAGAATTGCAAATCTAGATATTTCTCAAGATATTCCAGAGGCTTATCTTAAAAAGAAAGATGAGATAGGGGTACTAGCTAAAGCAATCCAAAGTTTAACTCATAGTCTTAAAGAAATCATCAGTGAAATCAATCATTCTTCTGAACAAGTATACGCTGCTTCAAAGGAGTTAACAACTGCTACGCAACAATCAGCTATTGCTGCAGAGGAAGTATCAAAAACAGCAGAGGAAATAGCTAGAGGGGCAGCGGATCAAGCACGAAATACAGAAGAAGGTTCAGCAAAAGCAATTCTATTAGGAGAGAGTATAGAAAAAGATTTAGAATATGTAAAAGAGCTAAATACAGCTTCAAATAAGGTATCTGGTGTAGTAAATGAAGGATTGAAAGAAATTGAAACACTATCTGAAGTAATTGAGGAAAGCAATAATGCAACAAAAGAAATACTCGAAGTTATATTAAAAACTAATGAAAGCTCCAACAAAATCGGACAAGCCAGTGAAGTAATTGCATCTATCTCAAATCAGACTAACCTATTAGCACTAAATGCAGCTATAGAAGCAGCAAGAGCTGGAGAGGCTGGAAGGGGCTTTGCAGTAGTAGCAGAAGAGATAAGAAAGTTGGCGGAGCAGTCTTCCTTATCTACTAAATCTATAGATGAAATTGTTAAGGAACTTCAAATCAATGCAAGCAATGCAGTAAAAACTATGGAGAGAGTTTCTACTATAGCAAATGAACAATCTGATAGTGTTATAAAGAATAAAGACAAATACATGTTAATAGCAGATGCGATGAAAGATACGGAAAAAGCTGTTGAAAAGTTAAACTCTTCAAGTAGAAAAATGGAAGTAATGAAAAATGAAATATTAGATACTTTGCAAAATCTTTCAGCTATAGCAGAAGAAAATTCAGCTGCTACCCAGCAGGTAACAGCATCTGTGGAGGAGCAGACCGCTTCTATCCAAGAGATATCAAGTGCTAGTGAAGGCCTTTCAAGTCTTGGAGAAGGTCTAAATTCAATTATTAGAAAGTTTAAAATGTAAAATAGGCTTATATCAAATCAAAGCACAATAAATTAATGAATTCTAAACTTTCCTATAAATTACAAATAAAAGACCCTTATGCTCGGCATATCAAAGATGGAGCATAAGGGTTTTTACCAAGATTATAATACAGCTATAGGTTTAAATCATGAGTCTTTATCAAGAAAACAGCAATTAAATATCTTGTTTTTATTTTTGCCCATATTTCTACTTGTTCCTGTAGTTTCCAATAAAATATTGTTTTTCCGCAGCTTTCGTAAATATCATTTCTCTATTGTTCCCTCTCATCATTTTGAGCTTTTTTCTTACAACTCTTACCATATCATTGCCTCAAAATATTGTTATATTTTAGGAGCTGTGCGATATAAATGCAAAAAGAACCGTCCCTAATGCACTTATAAATGCAAAAAGAACCGTCCCTAATGCACTTATCCCTAATGCACTTATGAGAGCTTTTTATTAAAATATAGATGTTGGGATCCTATTTTCTATAAAAAATCATCAATCACTTATTTATAAAAACTACCACAAATGCATTTAAAATGTTATTATAAAATAAACAATCGAGTTAAATTATTAAAAATTTTTTATTTTAAAAGGAGAAAATTATGAAAGATACATATATGGAGTTGCATTTTTCAGGAAAACATACTAAATTACAAAGAAATAAGTTTATGCTAGAATTATACGCTTATGCTATTAAAAGTAAATACTGTAGGCATGTGGAATTGTGTTTTTATAAGAGTGATTATAATAATATAGATAAATGTATTTATGATAAATTATTCGCATCTTATTCATTGGAAGATAGTAGTATAAGCGATACTCTGCTCAGCCAGTCAATTGATAATATAGAAGATGTTGATACTATTGGAAATAGTCAACTCAATGAGATAACTTTAACAGCTTTTATAGATTCTTTTTCATATGAAACTATGGAGAGTATTCAAGGATTAGGTTGGAATAAAATGATGTTGTATAAAGAAATACAGCATAAAGATTCTATCGTTATAGGAGCATATGACTACCAAAATTATATAGTGATATCGAATATAGACGAATTTGATGTTGAGAAAATTAAAGAAATGCTGCTCAATCATTTTAGTACTGAAATAGCAAAAACGATTACTCATATCGACTAAGCAATATTCTTACATAAAGAAATTTGACAAGCTATATAGAACTTCTTGTGCCCAAAGGATATATATATCAAACCATTATTAATTATAAAAGGAGGATGTGTAGTGGAAAATACCTACTATGTGAAAAAAATAAAATTAAAGTCATATTTAAAATCAATTAGCTTAATCTATTTTGTGCCATTAGCTATATTAAGTTTCTTTATAACAGTATTTTTTAAATCTATATTTGCTTTTGTCAGCCTAAGGCAAACGGTATTTATATATATACTATATATTTGTGTTCTTTATATTACTTTAATGCTTGGATCAATAATTTTTGTAGTCTTTTATAATAAATTTAATTCCAGAAAACTAAAAATACTTGTGACTTTACACGATGATATAGTTATTGAAGAAAATCATTCTAATCAAAATACTTACTTAAAAGCATAATATACCACTACAAATACATGTTTACAGAAAGCACAGATTATTTTGCATTACTAAAGTTACTTTTAATGTATTTTTACGAATTCTTCCAAGCCAAGAACCTAATTTTATAACTAATACCCAAGTAGTTGTTTTAGCTTTTATGATTATGAGGGAATGTTTTTTGATTCTACCAGAATAAAACTTCCCTAGTTAAAACTTGAATTGATTAAGTGTTCAATAGCCGCATATTTTTCTTTTTTTGTAGCTATTGTATATCTATATGTTGTATTTATATCACTGTGTCCTGCAAATTCTGCAACTGTACTAATTGATTCATGTACTAAAAGATCATGACAAAATTGATGTCTTAAAGTATGAGGATGAGCTTCCACTCCAGAAGACTTAGAATACTTCTTAATAATCTTAAATATACCTGTCCTTCCCATTGGTCCACGTTCCCCTATTATTAGTCTCTTGCTATCAGTATAAGGCCTTATTTCTAAGTATTCTATAATTGCCTTTCTAGCATCAGAATTTAAAGGTATTTCTCTATATTTTTCGCCTTTCCCGCTTCTAATTTTAAGTAACCCTTTCCTTTCAGATATTCTCATATCGTCTAGTTCTATATTACATAATTCGCTTACTCTGACCCCTGTGTTATACAAAAGCTCAAATATAAGAATGTGCATCTTGTTGTTTCCTTTATAAACTTCTCTTTTTAAGCGATAAAACTCATTTTGTTCTAATACCTCAGGAGCTGTTTTTTTATTCTGCACCGCTACTTTCTTTATAGCCGCAGCTGGATTATTTTTTACTATACTTTTGGCCATGCAAAAGTTAAAGTATGAAGAAATTCCTGAAAGCTTTTGATTTATTGTATTAGGAGCTTGTTTTTTAATATTAAGAAGATAACTTTTATATTCTTTAACATCAAGCTCTATAATCTCTCCTGGATTAAATTCTGAGCCAGTAGCTGAAGCTATAAACTTTTCAAAATCTTTTACTGTCCTTATGTATGCTTCTATAGTATTATCCGAATAATTACTCTGTCTAATTAATTTGTTTTTAAACTCTTCGATCAGGATCATGAACATCTTACCTTTCATTAAAAATTGATATATGAAAATATAAAAATTGAAAATATCATCTAAAAGTTTTATGTTGCCAGTTTTCCTGTAGTTATTTAATGCTTTTATATAAAAATCATATCAAAATATTATGAAACTAGCAACATAATGCATATTATGTTGCGGGTTTATGTTGCTACATTTGCTATAAATTGCTGACTTTAATAAGTTATAATTTATATGTAAATAGATAAAGTATTTAGATTAAAAAATTAAATGGTCATGAAATATTAACTACAACCTTTCATGACCATTTATTCATGTAAAAAACTAAATATTAAATTTTCAATTATTCTTTACTCTAAATGATGTTGTATATGAATTTACAAAATTGCTGTTATCCAATTTAAATTCAATTAATAGTTTATTTATATTTTCAAGATTCTTGAAGTTTTCAGGTAACACTACTGATTTTGCAAATCCTATAATATTATCACTTAGCTTTTGTAGTTTATCTTTAGTTAATATTCTAATATCTTTATGAGGAGAGCACGCATATTCAAAGACATTATTAGGATGTATCATGATTGGTGTACAATTACAGTCATTCTCCTCGTAATGCGTATCAAACCAAGTAATTGAACCGTTAAGCTGATTACAATCATGTTTATTTATTATTTCATTAGTAGCGCCGTTTTTACATTCAATAACCAAAAAGCTTAACTCACCAATTCTCCATAAAACGTCAGGACCCTTACCTACTTCGTTTTCTGGTCTTCTAGCTGTATAACCAATATAATACGCCAATTCTTTTAAAGCTTCTTCAAAACTCGGAGCAGTGTCAGGTATAAATACTAACTTCTCAACCAAATCGTATATTTTTAAGATATATGTATTTTCATTTAGACCCTTTTTGTTTATAAAACTAACAAACTGGCGACTCTGGCTTGAATATTTATCTAGCTTTTTCATATATTGAATTCCTTCAATAGGTTTCAAAACATGAATATTATCATTTATAGCAGATTTTAATGTTGATTGTGAACTTACTGGGTCAATATGATTTTCGTATTCTGCAAGTTGTTGCTTTAACCATCCTTTAAGATAATTATTTTCTATTGTATTAATATGTTCGAGTAAGATCTTAGTTGAATTTTGATAATCTCTTTTTTCTGCAACATCGAAAGCTTTTCTCATTGCAAGAAGTGTTGGGTTAATTTTCTTTGTTTTATCATATTCTATACTCACTAAGAATCTTTTGTTAGCTTTTATCCAATCTAGATTTCTAGTCAATAAGTAATCAATAACATTTATAATCTCATCAATACCTTTTCCTCTAACTTGCTCTGATATTTTTGAAGATAAGTCCATCTGCGCTTTTGTAGCGGCACTAAATTTATTTAAAGCACCTTCAGCATATAGTGTACTAGTTAGGTTTTTTCCCATTAAAAACACTACGCAATAATCTGTATTAGATCTTACGCCTCTTCCCATACCTTGTTCTATTTTTTGAATTTTTTCGTTTAAAATCCTTTCGCTCTCCAATAAAACACTCTGTTCAACTTTGTCATATTCACTTCTTGCATCAGGAAGTCCATCTATGACTAAAATCCTGCATGCAGAATCAGGTAAATCTATACCATCATATCTATTTACTAAGATTACCAAGCCAACATGTCCATTTTTAAGTTTCTGAATTCCAGTATGTAAATTACTTGAACGCAATACATCATCGGCTACATCATTCCAGTATTTAGCCCTATAATCTGATGGAACTATAACAATAACGTTATGAATCTTAGATAGTTCTTTAAATTTGTTTTTTAAATCATCATCTGTTAAATTAGTATTTATTTCTTGCGGTACTAGTATTAGTCTATCCCCTATATCATCAGCTCTTGCAGGGGTGATTATTTTATCAAGTTTTTCGATGTTTACATTAAAATGTGATACTAAGATACTATCATCAGCTAATGTAGCACTCATAAAAATCTTTCTTTTTGTATTATAAAAACTTGAAATCTTATGTATAGGTATGCTTTTAGGAGATATTTCTATTTTCTCTGTTGAAATAACACAATTGCATAGTTTAAAACAGTCCCTGATAAGTGGATAAGTAAACATTAAATTTTTACTTTTATTTTCTCTACGTAATATTTTATCTACATCCTCAATTTTGCTTTGCCACGCCCAATAAGGAACCAACATCCTTACTTGAGGGATACCTTCATCTATATCTAAAACTTTACTATCTGATTGTTGTTTTAGATCTTCTCTGAACAAATTATAAATATCTGAATATCTATCTTCATTTGCAGATATTTCAATAGTGAATTGTGATTCCGTAGTATTGAGACAGGCGTGTGCATCATCGATAACAATGCTTCCGATTGGTATATTTGTTCCATCTGTTCTCATTCCGAAAACAGATTTCCCATTAATAAGCTTATGAATTGTGGTTACTAATATAGATTTTCCTTTTCTAAAGTTAAAGTCATCTTCATCAGTCGTTGTTTCTATTCCAAGATTTCTAGCTTCGCTCATTACTTGACTTACTAAATATAAATCTGGAACTATATAAACAGCAGGACCTTTTTCTTCGTTCAAACAACTTTTTAATATCATTAGGCCAATAACTGTTTTGCCGCTACCAGTATTCATTTTAATAACATTGTACTCATTATCTTTTAGTTCAAACCATTGGTTCCATACCTCCGATTGAACGTCTCTTGGATAAGCATACTTCTCATGTTTTTCTGGCAGTGACATAAAAATTTCCCTTGGATGTAAGATTTTATTCGTAGAGTCAATATCCCCAATTTTACTGAAGTCTATAAACATTGCTAATCCCCCTTAATAAAAATTGTTATTTAAATATAGAATATTACCATTTATTATATACTAACATAAAACTGCAAAATTTGACAGTTTATCTTAAATTTGCAATAATTTTATTAATATGAACTGTAGTACCTTTAAAATCGACTTTAAAGTTATAACGGTATACAGAAAAGAATTAGCGGATAAATATGCTGAATAATTTACAATACAAATTGCTCTAGACATTTGTTATGTTTGGTTGCTAGAATGAAGAAAA
>NZ_FMDO01000045.1 GCF_900095305.1 Proteiniborus sp. DW1
ATAAAAAAAGCGTCTAAAAGACGCAACTATCCTATTTCATATTGGATCATTGTATCTTTCACTTCAATATAATTTCAGTGTCAGTAACAATTGTTTTTTAGACTTCATTAAGAGAAGTTTCTCTTAATTCAGACATTTTAATCATATCATAATGTTAAAAATTTGTCTATTTAAAAGTATCTGGTAGAATAATGGTTCTATAATAAACATTATTTTGTCTGAATCTATTATTTTATTAAATTAGGGTAGAATTTAGTAATGGAGTGGAATTAAAAAATTAGCCTCCAGCTATTGACAAAGAGCCTATTTTTATATATGCAAAATGCATCAAATAGGAATAATCTATTGATGCATTTTCACAAGATATAATTTATTTTAATTCTATAAAAAACCTTTTATACCATACAAGAAAAACGTATACAGTCCAAATCTGTCTAGCATGATTTGCTTTACCTGTATAGTGTTCATCAGCTAGCTTCAAAATCTCTTCAGTGTTAAAGAACTCCTTTGCTATATCTGACTTAAACATTTCCTTTATCATATTGTAATACTTTTCTTCTTTTAACCAATGTCTAATTGGTACTGGAAATCCTACCTTAGTTCTATTTGCCCACTCACTTGGTAATGTATCCTTTGCAGCAATTCTTAGTGCATATTTGCTGTTTTCCATATTTACACGATATTTTACAGGTATTTGAGAAGCCAATGCCATGACCTCTTTATCTAGAAATGGAACTCTAAGTTCTATTGAATGGGCTGAACTCATTTTGTCAGCCTTTAATAAAATATCCCCAGGCATCCATAAATTCATGTCAAGATATTGCATTTTAGTAACGTCATTTTGATTTCTAACCTTATCATAGACTTTACTCGTAATACTTTGAACTGAAGGGCCTTTTTTGAACTCATCCTTTAATACTTTTAGCGCATGAGCTTCTTCAAAAACCTTAGCCTGTCCGATAAACCATTCCTCTACCTTTTGACCACCTTTTACTAAGAAGTTAGTTATCCTATTCCTAGGTAGAGACTTACACATTAGTGAAACTGGACGCCTAATAAAATACGGTAGTTTCTTGTATTTTGCCATTGTTGGTGTTGTCTCGTACCAAGCATATCCTCCAAATAATTCGTCTGCACCTTCACCTGATAATACTACTGTTACATGCTCACTTGCAAGCTTTGACAAAAAATATAGAGGTACAACTGATGGATTTGATTGAGGTTCATCCATATGGTATAAAATAGTTGATAAGGCTTCAAAAGCTTCATCTGCTGATATGAATTTTCTATGATTTTCTATACCAAGCATATCTGACAAGTCCTTGGCTAGATTAGTTTCGTTAAATATTTTTTCATAATCACTAAAACCTACTGAAAAAGTCTTATTCGGCATAAGGAGTGAGGTAATATAACTTGAATCTACTCCACCTGATAAAAATGAACCTACACTTACATCACTAATTCTATGATATTTAACTGATTCTGCTACAATTTCTTTTATTTTATTTACATAGTGCTCTAGACTGTTTTCCTTTTCATCATACATTGGATCCCAATAACGTTTTATTTCTATGTTCCCTTTTTTATACATCATATAGTGAGCTGGCTTAAGCTTGTATACACCTTTGAAAAATGTCTCATCCAGAACTGGATACTGAAAAGTAAGATAAGGTCTTAGTGCCTCCTTATTCAGCTCTTTAATAAATGAAGGATGCTTTAAAAATGACTTTATTTCAGAACCAAAAATAAATGAATTATCCTTAGTGTTTTGAGTATAATATAATGGTTTTATACCAAAATGGTCTCTAGCTAAGAACATTTCTTCTTTTTTAATATTCCATATTGAAAAGGCAAACATTCCTCTTATTTTATGAACTATGTCTGAACCGTATTCTTCATATCCATGTATAATAACTTCACTATCTGTATTGCTCTTAAAAATATGTCCCTTCTCTTGAAGCTCGCTTTTTAACTCTTGATAATTATATATCTCACCATTAAAAACCATAACAAGAGTTCTATCCTCGTTATACATTGGCTGACTTGCTTCCTCTGACAAATCAATTATCTTAAGTCGTCTAAAACCAAATGTAACACTTTTATCAGTGAACACTCCTCCACTGTCAGGACCTCTATGGATTATGGTATCCATCATATCCCTTATGATTTCTTCTCTCTCCATAGCTAATGTAGTATCAGCAAAACCCACAAAACCACACATTTCCATCACCCTCTTTCTCTAATCTAGGTTTATTCTAGCTTGTCTTCTTTCTATTATTTTTCATAATATCTGCAATTATTTCTTTTTCATTAAAAGGCACTTCTATTTTCCCTATTTTCTGCGAAGTCTCATGGCCTTTACCTGCTATAAATATGACGTCGTCTTTTTTACTTATTTCTATAGCGTATTTAATTGCTTCCTTCCTATCCACAAAGGATACATAAGTGCCATTATGCTCTTTTATAGATTCTACAATTTCTTTGATGATAGAATTAGGGTCTTGTTCTTTTGGGTTATCAGATGTTACAACTGCAATATCTGCATGTTTAGCAGCTACTTTGCCCATGGCATATCGTTTAGCTCTTCCTTTTTCCCCTGGAGCTGCATAAACACCAAAAACTAAAATAAGCCTTCCCTTTGTAAAGGGCTTAACAGCTTTTATGGCTTTTTCCAAGCCATCTTCAGTATGTGCAAAGTCTACGATTATTTTATAATCTTTGTCCTTATATACAACCTCTAATCGCCCTTTTATATCCTTTACTTTTTCAATTCCCGTCTTAATATTCTCTAGGTCTATATTGTTACAATATGCACAAGCTATAGCCGCTAAGCTATTGTATACATAAATATTACCAGGAAAATTAACCTTGATTTCAATGCTACCCTTTGGTGTATTAGCTGTAAATTTAGTGAACTCTGCATCATATAAAATATCTGTTGCATAAACATCAGCTTTATTATCTATTCCATATGTTATGGTTTTGACTTTAGAATCCTTGAGTTCTTCTACTAACCTTTTACCATACTCATCATCTATGTTTACAATGTTAAAATCTTTAGTCATCTTAAATAATTTTGCCTTGGCATTAAAATATTCTTCCATATTATTATGAAGCTCTAAATGATCCGGTGTAAGATTTGTATATATACCTATATTAAAATCACATTCTGCTACTCTATCAAGACTTAGTGCATGTGATGATACTTCCATAATACAATTTTCAGTATTGATACTTACCATTTCCGAAAACATCTGTTGTAGGTTAAGTGACTCTGGAGTAGTATTATTCGTTTTTACTTGCTTATCTCCAATGATGCACCCAATAGTGCCGATTAGATCCATAGATTTATTAACATGTTCATATATAGACCTAATAAAATAAGATGTGGATGTCTTACCATTAGTTCCAGTTATTCCTATTAAATTAATTTTGCCAGTAGGATTATCATAGAAATTTGAGGATATTTTTGCTAGGGCTTTCCTAGAATTCTTAACTTTTATAATAGTAATATCATCTGTACTTACATCTACATCTTTTTCAACTATCAATGCGCTAGCTCCTTTTTCTAGAGCCATATTAGCAAAGTTATGCCCATCTACAGTAAAACCTTGTATAGCAACAAAGATAAAATCATCCTCTACTTCTTTAGAATTGTAAGCTATACCACTAACTTCTTTATTTATGTTTCCCACTATTTCTATATAATCAAGTTCTTTAATCACTTCAGCTAAAAGCATTATCACATACCTCCTAGGGAGTAGTTAAATTTAATCTTTGGTTTTAAAAATCTTCTTAAATATTTTACCCATTATTATTCCGGCATATGAGAAAGCTGGCATAGGATCTTTCCAGTCCCATATTGCATAGGCTTTTGGCCTGAATAGGGATTTGAAAATTTGACCAAATGTTAGCTGACCTGTTTTTATATAGTCCCTAATAGCTAATAGATCCTCATAAGCGTACCAAAACACTAAGTTCTGATCTTCCTTAAATGACTTTGGTTCTAATGGTTCTCCAATCATTTCTCTATAGGTAATATAAGGTATATTTAATCCAAGTTTATATAAAAGATTATTGAAATTTGTTATTCTAGCATTTACTTCTATCATATAGAACTTCCCTGTTTCAGAATCTTTTTTAAACTCTATCTCAGCAAAGCCTTTATATTTTATTCCTTCAAAGAACTTTGCTCCTATTTCATAAAGCTCTGGTACATATTTATGACCAGTGTAAACAGAGGCACCAAAGTTAATAGGGAACTGTCTATATTTTTGACATGTAGACCAATGAGTTACTTTTGCATCTTGATTTAAATATGCATCAAAGGTATACATATGATCATCAAAGCCCGGAATAATTCTTTGAACTATAACTTCTAATCCTGCATCTTTTGCTTTTCTTATAGCTTCCTCTAACTCTTCTCTATTATGAACCTTAAAAAGCTTTCTTCTGAATACAGCAACAAATGAAGGAGATTCTACTGGTTTCACAATACAAGGATACTTAATCATACTCTCAACCTTTTCTAAAAAGTTCTCCTCATCTATCTTAACTGTTTCTGGCACTGGAACTCCATGTTCTAATGCTAATTCATAAAGAGAGGCTTTGTCCATGACCTTTGTCCATAAACCTGGCTCAGTCTGAGGTATGAGATAATACTTCTTAAGTTCCTCCAAATGTTCATCTATAACTTCTACCTGCAAGTCATGACATGGTATGAGGACAGGGGGATAATCCTGTTTTTTAGCATAGTCTATTAAAAACTTTACAAATTTTTCTGACTCATTCCTGTAATGAGGTACAATTAATCTTTCTGAAAGGTATTTTGATTTAGCAGCATAAGTGCCTTTTTCTGAATAATCCATAGCTACTACTTCTATCCCGTGTATACCTAAGCATCTAATTGCACTTAGAGCAATATAATAATTTGTTCCCAAAACTACTGCTTTATTTCTCACATAAACACCTTCTTGTCTAGTTAATAATTTATCTATAAATAAACGTTTGAAATTGCTACAATTTTAAGACTACAAAATCATATGTATTTCAGAAAGCACCTTACTTTAAAATCTCTTTTAAATTCAACAGCTTATATGCATATAGACACTACTATTAAACCTATATTAATCTTCACTACCAGCTTCTTGATATATACTACTTAAAATCTTAATCTCTATTCTCCTGTTTTTCATTCTTCCCTCTGCAGTATCATTTGTTGCTATAGGGGAATATTCTCCAAACCCTTCTGCTGATAATCTCTGTGGGTCAAAGTCCATTTCATTAATGTAGTATTCAGCTACGGTAATAGCTCTAGCAGCTGATAGATACCAGTTATTTGGGAACTGAAACGAATTCATAGGAACTGTATCAGTATGTCCCTCAATCTTAATTCTATTTTTATTATATTGTAAAAGTTTGCTTCCAACTGAATCTAAGATTTGTATTGCATCTTCTCTTAATGTAGCCTTTCCGGGATCAAATAATACTCCATCTAAGAAATTAAGTCTAACATAATTTTCATTATATTCAATATTAATATGATCATCAAAACCTTGTTCGTTAAGATGCTGTTTTAAGTCTTCTGCAATACCTTGAAGCTCTAGAAGAGATCTCTCTCTATAATCTTCACTTTCAAAATATCCTCTAGTTTTTTGTTCAAATCCATCATCACTTATTCTAATAGTCTCTCCTCCACTTAGTACTCCCGAAGAGCCTCTGAAAGAATTCATTATTTCCCTAAATTTTTGAGCATCAATTGAAGAGAATGAAAATAATAGAACAAAAAAGCAAAGTAAAAGCGTTACCATATCTCCATAGGTAGTCATCCATTCTGGTGCACCTTTTTTCTCTTCATTGATTCCCCTTGTTCTTCTCACTAATAATCTCCCCTTTTCTATTTTTTGATTAAAGTGTTTCTCTTACCACTGTTAAATTGTTATAATAAAATTATTAAATATAATTTTTGTCTTATTATCATGAAATTTGCCTATAATCATATTTAGTTAATTATAATATATCTCTAACATTATTTCAAGATAATAGGCAATGCTAACGCTAGAACTACCTACTTTATACCTATTTCTCTTTTACAATCACTTAAAAGTTTCTAGAATTTCAATAAAAAAATAAAGACAAAGCAAAAAATCTGTGATATATATATAAGTTGTCAAGTAAAAACTATTTTAAGTATAAACTTCATTAATAAAAGTTATAATCTTTTATGTTCCTAGAATTTGATAATCTTAATCAGACCTATAAATGTAGAAATTGGAGTGAGAAAATTGCAAGAGAAGATAGTTGGAATATTAGGCGGAATGGGACCTGATGCAACATGTGTTTTATTTGATAGAATCATAAAGTATACTAATGCAAAATGTGACAATGAGCATATTAGAATAATAATTGATAACAATCCAAAAATACCTGATCGTACTGCTGCTATATTAGGTAACTCTGTTAGTCCGATTTCAGAGTTAGTTAAAACAGCCACTAATTTACAAAACTCAGGTGCAGATTTTATAATCATTCCCTGTATTACCTCTCATTACTTTCTTGAAGAAATACAGAGAGAGATTAGTGTTCCGATTTTAAATGCACTAGAAATTACTAAGGAATATATGAATAAACACCTTGGAAATATTAATAAAATCGGTGTCATAGCCACTTCAGGAACAATAAAAACAAATCTTTTCCAGAAATTATTAGCTGATAAAGAAATTATTATTCCTACTGAAGTAGAACAAAGAGAATATGTTATGGAGATTATTTATGGTAAAGAAGGTGTAAAAGCGGGAAATAGAACAGGAAAAGTAAGAGAATATCTGGTGGAAATTGTAGAGAGGCTAAAAAACAGAGGTGCTGAAGCTATTATTGCAGGATGTACAGAAATAAGCATAGTGCTAGATCAATCAGATATAGACATACCTTTAATAGATCCTTTAACTCTTATGGCTAAAAAATCAGTTGAAATTGCAAAGGGCTTAGGTAATAAATAACCAGGGAGAAGCATAGTTCTCTCTGGCTATTTATTATTACATAAAACACTTTATTTATTATTGTAAAACCAAAGCATGACTTCCTAATTCTACATAACTCTGAAAGAATTCATCTGCATTATATAATACCTGTCCTTTTAACGGGTTCATGACATGAACATTATCATCTACATAGCCATTGAGCACTACACAGTGTAGATTAATAGGCATATCTATTTTTTCTCCTGTATCAGTTAAATGCCAAGAGTAGTTTAATTTAGGCTTGCTTAAATCTAGGGTTACCCAAATAACTACAGGATTACCTTGATTCAAATATTCTATAATTTCTTCTCTTGTACTTCCGCTTATATCAATAGGATTTTCTTTTCCCTCAACAGTACCCAAATAGAGATTTGCTGCTTCTATAATAGGAGGTGCATAGGAAAAAAATCCGCTCTTTTCTCTTGGATTTCCTGCATATGACACATAGGGATTAGCTCCATAAAGCTTCCCATCTTTTCTATAAAATGCTTCCTTAGGTAAGTATACATCAGCCATTTCGAGCTTATCAGCATTGTAGCCTTTAGAATTTAATACTGCTGTTAGTGAGGTGATTTCACAACCGTTTGGTAATTCAGGATTTTGCATAACAGTTGGTACATCAATATATACCTCCTCTATAACAACATCCCCATCTTCAGAACTTTTAACATGTTTTATATGTTCATGAATTTTGCTTTCTATAATTAGCTCATGGTTTTCTTGACTTATCTCTAAAATCAAAGTATCATCCATACTTTTTTGATAATATGGATGTGGTTCAGCACACTTAATTTCATATATATTATTATAATCTAATAAATCTGAGGTTCCCACCCCATTTTTATCAGTAATTATTTTACCAACTAACTCACCTGTATCTGTATTTATTACTGTAAATTGACTGTTTTTTATAGGAATCTGATTATCAATATCTATATTCTTTATGGTAATCTTTCCTTGTTTCTTAATAAAAGGAATCTTTATATCCATAGGTATTTCAGTACCAGGTACTTCAGTATCTTTGCTAAAGATACCTACAATTTTAACTATACCGATAGCAATACACGTTAATATCAGCATCCTAAACATAACACGAAACAGCTTTCTTCTCTTTTGTTTTCTTCTAGTCATTTTTTTCATATACGCCCCCTTAGATAAAAATTTATTTTGATATAGAATTATATAAGTTTTACTTAGCAACTTATTTATATCATAGATTTGGGCTTTTGTCTTTAGATATATTAGGTAAAAGCAAAAGTCATGGTTCTAATAGACTGTTTGTCTGATTGAACTATGACCTTTGTTCTCATCCTAATTTCATATTGATTATTATTCTAGCACTACACCTGTTCCAGAGGCTGTGACCATAAGCATGTTTCCACCTTGACCTAATACCTCATAGTCAACGTCAACTCCTACTACAGCATTACATCCTAGAGCAGAAGCTCTCTTCTCTAGTTCTCTTAATGCATCCTCTCTAGCTCTAATTAACTCTCCTTCATAGGATTGAGAACGACCTCCAAAGAAGTTTGTAAGACCTGCAGCAAAATCCTTAATAAAGTCAACCCCTGATATAACTTCTCCAAAAACTATGCCTCTGTATTCTCTTATTTTTCTTCCTTCTACATTAGGTGTCGTAGTTATTATCATACCCTAGCCTCCTTTTTATTTTTAACCTTGTAGGTTTTGAGCTTTTTATAAAAAACATCAGGGACTTCAGCTAAGAAATATTTTATCTTAAATCTAATTAAGTCTTTCTTCTATAAGATCTGCTAGGCTTCTTGCCATATCTGTTATCTCTTCTTGATTTTTTCCTTCTATCATAACACGAACTAGGGGCTCAGTACCTGAAGGTCTAATGAGTACCCTACCTTCTCCATGAAATTTTTCTTCAAGCTTTTCTATTTCTTTTCTCACTACTTCATCTTCCATATAGGCATTTTTCTTTTCATTGCTTACTTTAGCATTTACAAGAACCTGTGGTAGCGAATTCATAACTTCTGCTAACTCCGAAAGCTTTTTACCAGTTTCTTTAACAACTGATATAAGCTGCAAGGCCGTTAGTAAACCATCACCTGTAGTATTATGCTCTAGAAATATAATATGCCCTGATTGCTCACCACCTAGAGAATATCCATTATTTAGCATCTCTTCTATTACATATCTGTCTCCTACCTTAGTTTTAACAATATTAATATTCTCTTTTTTCAAGCAAATATCCAATCCCATATTACTCATTACTGTAGCTACAACTGTGTCTTGCTTAAGTTTTCCTTTATTTTTTAAATGAATACCACAAATAGCCATAACATGGTCGCCATCTACTACATTTCCTTTTTCATCAACAGCTATAAGTCTGTCTGCATCTCCATCAAAAGATATTCCTATGTCTGCTCCTGTACTAAGTACAAGCTTTTGAACCTCTTCAGGTCTAGTAGAACCACAGTTTACATTTATATTTACTCCATTTGGTTGGTTATGTATAGCCTCTATATCTGCACCTAATTCCTCTATTAGCTCTGGGGCAGCTTTATATGCAGCTCCATTCCCACAGTCTATAGCTATCTTTAACCCCTTAAAGTCTACATTTATACTTTTTCTTAAGAAATTCTTATACATATCCGTTCCATTATTTACTATTATTCTTCTTCCAACTCCCTCACCAATAGGAGATAAAGGTACTTCTTTCCCATCTAAAATATATTCTTCTATCTCCTCTTCTATTTCATCGTTTAGCTTATAACCATTGCTTCCAAAGAACTTAATTCCATTGTATTCTACAGGATTATGTGAAGCTGATATAACTACTCCTGCTTCTGCATTTAGTTCTCTTGTCAAATAAGCTACTGCTGGGGTAGGTACTATACCTACTGAGAAAACATCTGCACCAACTGAGCATATTCCTGCTACTAAAGCAGCTTCTAGCATATCTCCTGATATTCTAGTATCCATTCCTACTACTATTTTTACATCCTTCTTATCCTTTGCTAATACATATGCTCCAGCTCTTCCAATTTTATATGCAAGCTCACAAGTTAATTCCTTGTTTGCAACTCCTCTTATTCCATCTGTTCCAAAAAGTCTACCCATAAATAATCCTCCCTATATAGAATCGTTACATTTTTAATGATATCATAATTATATTATAGCGACAAACAAAAAATGTAAGTCTTGGGCTACTTTAAGGCTCGAAACTTAAATAGAGTACCCACTCACGTCTAATTGTCTCTTTATACAAGTTTTTTGTCCACTACGCTTAAATAAATTTAGGGAAGTATAGTACTACAAGGATTCACTAAGCAAATCAGGTCAAATTCATAATAGGAGATAAATAATTCTATAACTCATACCAACGAAAATCTTACAACTTGCAAACCTATTTAGCTTATTGGAACTACTGAAATCTCTAATTTTGTAATAAGTCCTAATGTCAGACTTCCTTTCCTTAGCTTAATCTAATAGCTTAAGGGTTCTTATATCTTCATTCCCTAAGAATTGCAGTCATGTCCTGCAAATGTTCTCTTAGTATTTCATTTAAGCTCTTACTATTTGAAAATATCAGAATATGACTTGATTCCATGTATAGAGCTTGCACTCTTTATAGCATTTATAACTGCCTGTTCCATTGCCTTAGTTGCTAGAAAGCCTACTGTGCTTATATCAGCCTGCACATCTCCTGTTGATAATGCAAATATAGTATCACCGTCAAAAATAGTATGAGCTGGTCTCATTGTTCTAGCATATCCGTTATGAGCCATTGAAGCTATTTTATTCATTTCTGATTTAGAGAACTTTCCATTAGTAGCTACTACTCCAATAGTTGTATTTCCACTAAAGAGGTTTTTCTTGCTGTCATAGTTGGCTATCATCATATTCTCTGTACCTATAAAACTCTTTAGGTCCTCACTTAATAAGCCAGCTAATACTTCTCCTGTAGCTGGGTCTATTACATCACCTAAACAATTCACAGCTACTATGGCTCCTACCTTAAGCTCTCCTACTTGCAGTGCATAGCTACCTAGTCCGCCCTTCATTGCTGTTTTAAGTCCAAACAGTTTTCCTACTGTAGCACCTGTACCTGCTCCAATAGTCCCATTTGGACACTCCTTGTCTGTTGCATTCATACAAGCCTCATATCCCATTTTTAAATCTGGTCTTACCTTATAGTCTCCAATAGCTAAATCAAATAGTACTGCAGAGCATACTATAGGAACCTTTGTTACTTGAACATCAAATCCTATATTTCTTTCCTCTAAATATTTCATAGCACCAGAAGAAGCATCTAACCCAAAAGCGCTTCCTCCTGAAAGCACGACAGCATGAATTTGCTGAATCATATTTACAGGATTCAATAAGTCAGTTTCTCTAGTGCCTGGTGAGCCTCCTCTCACATCTACTCCTGCAGTAGCACCATTTTCGCATACTATGACTGTGCAGCCTGTAGCAGCCTCAAAATTTTGTGCATTACCTACTTTTATTCCACCTATATCAGTAAACTGGATTTCTTTCATTTCATCACCTCTTATTTAGGATATATGATTAATTCTAGATAAATAAATAAAAACCTGCAAGCCGCTTATATAACGACTCAAAAAATCATGAACATCTATTCTATTTACCCATAATTCTGAGATTTTGTCTATAATACTTCAACAATCATATCTTAACATTTGGTTTTACATTTTCTTCTGATTGGACTATTTCTTTTTATCATTCTATCATTATCTTGCTACCTCTCTATTCTTTATCTATTTAAATAACTAGCTCAATTCTCTTTCACCTTATTATATTCAATTTTAAAAATTCTACTGAAACTTTTTTCGCTAGAATTACTTTTACAATGCTCAAGTAATACACCTAAAAAATAGTTATCAACTCTAGATATGCAGTAAAGGATGTAGCCTGAATATAGCCTAGTTAATTTCCTACACCTTTGTTTGTAATATCAGATATCTTCATGAACTATACTAGTTGTAAATGTATTAACATAAATATATTGTAAAAGTTTATCAGAATAAGTTCTCTAATATGCTAAAGATTTTAAACACTCTGATTTATATTAAAAATAAAAAGGACACATAAAGTGTCCATATTTCAAAATCTTATATAAAAAGTCTCTATCAACTTCCCTTTAGGTAATTTAGTCTGTCCTTCCCAGAAGTTCTCCCTTTTATTATAGCAGTTCCACTCTTATTCTACTATTTTAACGACTTCTATTCCATTGTCTATTAACTGATATATGCTAAATAAGTTCATTAAGTCTGCATTGTGTGCTCCTAAGTCATAAGTATCTATGGAGTCCATTGATACAATCACTCTATAATCCATATTTCTTTCATTAAAATATGCCTTTTTTGTAAGCGCATATTGAGAGATACAAATATCACTGCAAACTCCCACTATAATAAAGTTTTTAAACTTGGATCCTGATGTTTTAATCCATTCAAGGTATTCATCAGTTATAAAACCATTTGTTGAATTTTTATAGAACACTCTATCTACTCCAAGCTCTTTTATTTCATCTACTAATTCACTTTCAATAGAGTTTTCAAGGCAATGTTCTGGTCTAAATCTTAGTTCTAAAGAGTCCTTACTATGACTGTCTGCAAAAGCAATTACCTTAATTCCCATAGCCTTGCATTTCTTAGTTAACTTTACGATTGGTTCTATCAGTTTATTTATTCTAGGGCTACTAAGTATTCCTTCTATTGCAAACCCTTTAACCATATCCACAATAACAATAACAGTTTCTTCTGGATTTAATGTATCTATGTTTAATACAGGGGCTTGATTCACCATGCCCATCATCTCTTCTAGCGCCTTAACCCCATTAGTCAATACTTCATTTTTAGTTATGTTCATAAGTTATTTCCCCCTTCTATTCCTCTTCCCAATTAATATTCAACCTATAAAGTCTATCAAGTCTTGGACTATATTTTTTGATGTTTCGTTAGTTTAAATTATCTGATTGATCACTCCTTTATATTAAAGTTAAGTTAATAGCTTAAAGTCATTAGTTTGACCCCCTTAACCATTTATTGGTAATATTGTATTAATAAGACTATTAGATGTCAAGCCTTGTTAATATTTTTTAAGAGTTTAGTTATTTTTATGTGCTATGTTAAAGACGAAAAAAGCAGGTATTCATTCTGAATACCTACTTTAGCTATTGATAAAAAACCAATTAATCTAGCTACTTATCCTCTTACTGCTTCTGCACCTTTCTCTAGTGCTTCTTGGTTTATTGGAATCAAGTGTGACTTAGATTCTCCAAATACTTTTTTGAATGCTTCAACTATAGAATCTGTTTTAACTGCTTTTGTAAGCTCTAAGTAAGCACCTAGCATAACCATATTAGCTATCTTGCTATTTCCAAGTTCATTAGCTATATCGTTAGCAGGAATATAATATGCATTAATATCAGTTCTATTTACTTTTCTATCTATTAGTGAGCTATTAATTAGTATATTTCCACCTTTTTCAACATCTTTCTCGAATTTATCTAAAGATGGTTTATTCATGATAATTGCTGTTGTAGCTTCTGTAACTATTGGTGAGCCAATAAGGTCGTCTGAAACTATTACGTTACAGTTAGCAGTTCCACCTCTCATTTCAGGACCATAGGATGGAAGCCATGAAACATTTTTGTTTTCTACCATTCCTGAATATGTTAGAAGTTGTCCCATTGACATAACACCTTGACCACCAAAACCAGCTATTATTAATCTTTCTTCCATTCTACTCCACCTCCTCAGGTTTTCTAAAATTACCTAATGGATAATATGGAATCATATTTTCTTTTAGCCAACCAAGAGCTTCTACTGGCGTAAGTCCCCAGTTTGTTGGACAAGTAGATAATACTTCTACTATACCAAAGCCTTTACCTGATAATTGAAGTTCAAAAGCACTCTTAATTGCTTTTTTAGCTTTTCTTATATTAGCTGGGTCATGTACTGAAACTCTTTCAACGAATTTTGCTCCATCTATTGTTGCTAGCATCTCAGATATTCTGATTGGTCTACCGCAATGGCTTTCATCTCTTCCATATGGAGCTGTAGTTGCCTTTTGTCCTACTAATGTAGTAGGAGCCATTTGTCCACCAGTCATACCGTATATAGCATTGTTTACAAATATAGTTGTTATTTTTTCTCCACGATGTGCAGCATGAACTATTTCACCAGCTCCAATAGAAGCTAAGTCTCCATCTCCCTGATATGTGAATACAACCTTATCAGGAAGAACCCTCTTTATACCAGTAGCTACTGCTGGTGCTCTACCATGAGCAGCCTCATGCATATCTACATTAAAATAGTCATAAGCAAAAACTGCACAACCAACTGGTGCTACACCTACCGTATCTCCTAGAACTCCGAGCTCTTCTAATACTTCAGCTACTAATCTGTGAATAATCCCATGTGTACAGCCTGGACAATAATGGAAAGGCTTGTCTGTAAGTCCTTTAGTTTTTTCAAATACTATAGCCATTATTTGTCACCTCCAACAATTTTCTTAATCTCATCTACGATAGCATTTGGAGTAGGCACCATACCACCTGTTCTACCATAGAAATAAACAGGTTTTCTTCCATTAACTGCTATTTTAACATCATCTACCATTTGACCAGTACTCATTTCTACTGTAAGTACTGCCTTGGTTTTATCGCTTATTTTGTCGAAGGCAACATCTGGGAACGGCCATAATGTAATCGGTCTAATAAGCCCTACTTTAATTCCTTCCTCTGCACATTTTGCTATGGCATTTTTAGCTATTCTTGAAGTTGTTCCATATGCTACTATAACTACTTCGGCATCTTCAAGATTATATTCCTCATATCTTACTTCATTTTCTTTCATCATTGCATATTTAGCTTCTAGCTTTAAGTTGTGATCTTCTAATGGCTGAGCTTCTATATAAAGTGAGTTTATTACGTTAGGCTTTCTTTGCCCTTTTGTACCTGTTGTTGCCCAATCTTTTGGTGGTAGTTCTCTTTTCTTAGGCTCTTTAAATTCTACAGGCTCCATCATTTGACCTATCATACCATCTCCAAGAACTATAACTGGATTTCTATAATAGTCTGCAACATCAAATGCTTCCATAACTAAATCTACTGCTTCTTGGATGCTGGCTGGAGCATATACTAAATGTCTATAATCTCCATTTCCTCCTCCTCTAGTAGCTTGGAAATAGTCAGATTGAGAAGGTTGTATACCACCTAAGCCTGGACCTCCTCTAACCATATTAACTATAACACATGGAAGCTCTGCTCCTGCAATATATGAAATCCCCTCTTGTTTAAGTGCAATTCCAGGGCTTGAAGATGATGTCATTACTCTAGCACCTGATCCAGCTGCTCCATACACCATGTTTATAGCAGCAATCTCACTTTCTGCCTGTAAAAATACTCCTCCTACCTTAGGTAATTCTCTAGCCATAAACTCAGGTATTTCATTCTGTGGCGTAATAGGATACCCAAAGAAGTACTTGCATCCAGCTTTAATAGCTGCAGCACCTACTGCCTCATTTCCTTTCATCAAGACTTTAGACATTTGATTCCCTCCCTTTAAAATTATTCAACCATTTCTCTCTCTACTGTAATTACGGTGTCTGGACAAATTGTGGCACAGTTAGCACAGCCTATACACTTGTCCATTTCAATGACTGTTGCTGGATGATAACCTTTTACATTTATCTTATCTCTGTTCATTACTACTATTTTTGCAGGACATACTGTTGTACATAGTTCACAACCCTTGCATCTTTCCTCATTAAAGGTAACTTTACCTTTTGCCTTTGCCATTTCTTTCCCCCCTTTTTAATAATTGAGAACTAAAAACTGAAAATTATAAAGCATAGTATATTATAGATAGATAACTTAAATGTTTATAATAGTCACCTATATTAAAAAGTTGACATTTGTTATAACATCCAATCTTCACGCATGAAAAGCTTTATAGGAAGTATTTCTCCCTCTATATCATGTGGAAGAGCTTTTGCCACATGCTCTAGTGCTGATACATATTTTACTGGTATATTTAATGCAGCTGATACCTCTTCTACCAGTTTCTGACCAAATAATACATCTTCTAGTGTAGTACTTTTTAGTAGATGCGTATTATTTATCAGCCCAGTTACCTTTGCCCTAGAAGCTCTTTCTATATCTCTAATATACTTTTCCACATTTTCTAGAGTTTGAGTTTCTGGCCTATACGCATTGAGTACAAAGAACATGTCATATTTGCCATCCTCAAAAAAACTATGATATCTACCTAATGCCCTAGCTCCTACTGGATCGCCTCCAACATCTAATACTGCCTCCATGCTTTCGTCTTGTAATGGTCCATATATTTCTGCCGAAACAGAAGGCACATCTACTGAGTTTCCTTTTATAGAGCTACCTATTACCTTGATTCCTAAATTCTCAAGGTCTTCTGTTTTTTCCCTACTTCTAAAATAGGGATTTACAACATCTAGGTCCGCTAATATAACTTTCTTACCTGTCTCTGATAGCTTTACTGCATAATTTACTGCAAACTCTGTCTTGCCACTGCCATAATGTCCTACTATAATTCTTATCCTATTATCTTTTAACATTAAATCACCCTTTAATTTATAGGTATTCTTTTGCTTGTTCTTCTCCTCTAAGTACTCTTAGCCCACCTTCTGCTAGGGCTATAAGTTCGTCTTCTCCTGGGTACATTACTACATCTGCTATAAAATCTACCCTTTCCTTAATCCAAGCTGTAAACATAGCATCATATGCTATACCACCAGTTAATATTATAGCATCTACTTGTCCTTCTAGTACAGTACTCATGCTACCAATTTCTTTTGCTACCTGATAAGCCATAGCTTCATATATAAGTTTAGCTTTCTCATCCCCCGCTTCTATCATTTCGCATACTTTTCTAGCATCATTTGTTCCTAGATATGCTACTAGGCCTCCACAACCTTTTATCTTTTTCTTCATTTCAGCCAATGTGTATTTGCCTGAATAACAAAGCTTTGCTAAATCTCCAACAGGAAGTCCTCCACTTCTTTCTGGAGAAAATGGACCTTCTCCATCAAGTGCATTGTTTACATCTACTACCTTACCTTTTTTATGAGCACCAACAGATATTCCTCCACCTAAATGAGCTACTACTAGGTTTAACTCCTCATAGGCCTTACCATTATCCTTGGCAAATCTTCTCGCAACAGCCTTTTGATTCAAAGCGTGCCAGATACTTATCCTTGGTATTTCTGGCATACCTGAAATCCTAGCAATGTCCTCCATTTCATCCACAACTACCGGATCTACTATAAATGAAGGAATATTTAATTGGGAGGCAATCTCATGTGCTATTGCGCCGCCAAGATTTGAAGCATGTTCTCCAAAAGTACCTTTACTTAGGTCATCAAGCATTTTGTCATTAACTCTATATGTTCCACCTGGTATAGGTTTTAGTAATCCTCCTCTTCCAACAACAGCACTTAATTCATTAATATCAAATCCTTTTTCTTTTAATATATCTAGAATAATATTCTTTCTGAATTGATACTGATCGAATATAGTAGAATACCCTGCTAATTCTTCATTTGAGTGCCTTAATGTCTCTTCTAATACAAGGTCTTCATTATAAAATACAGCTATCTTAGTAGAAGTAGAACCGGGATTTATCACTAGTAGTTTATAATTATTCATTTTATTCCCCCCTATTTTTTTGAAGCCATTAGTACCCCTAATGCTATTGAGTTTAACTTAGCCTCATCACTATCTGCTCTTGATGTAAGAACTATCGGTGCCTTAGCACCTACTATTATACCAGCATTTTTTGACTTTGCTAAGAATGCAAGAGCTTTATATAAAACATTTCCTGATTCTATATTTGGAGTGAGTATAATATCCGCATCTCCTGCTACAGGATGGTTTATGCCTTTATGAATAGCAGCTTCTTTTGATATGGCATTATCTAGCGCAAAAGGCCCTCCAACTATACAACCTGTTATATCACCTTTTTCATTAGCTTCAACTAATTGTCCTGCATCAACTGTAGCTGGCATTTTCGGATTTACCTTTTCTTTTGCACATACTACTGCTACTTTTGGATTTTCTATATCTATAGAATGAGCTAGAAATACTGCATTTTCTACAATTTGCTTCTTTTGTTCAAGGTTAGGTGCTATATTCATGGCCGCATCTGTAACTAAAAGGAGCTTATGGTATGTATCGACGCTAAAGACAGCCACATGACTTAATATACTGCCTGTTCTAAGTCCAATTTCTTCATCTAAAACTGCTTTTAATATAATCGATGTATCCACTAAACCCTTCATAACTATGTGAGCTTTTCCCGTACTTACAAGCTCTACAGCTTTTCTGGAAGCTTCTATTGGGTCTTTAATATCTATAATCTCATAATTCCCTAAATCTATGTTAATTTCTTCTGCAATTTTAATTATTTCACTTTTATCTCCTACAAGTATGGCTTCAATTATTCCCATATCCTTTGCTGCATTTACTGCTATCAGAACCTCTTTATCCTGTGCTACTGCTACGGATATCGTTTTTGGTCCTCTACTTTTTGCAAGATTCAAAACATCTTCAAAGCTCTTAATCACTGATCTCCACCTCGTTTTCATAAATTTTCTCTACTTCTTCTCCTTCTAATACCCTTAATACTCCTTCATTTAGGGCTTCTAGTTCATCTTCTCCTGGATAAAGCACTACAGGAGCTATAAATCTTGTCATGCTTTGGATTTTATCAGTAAGTGTCTTTGAGTGTGCTAATCCACCAGTTAATATTATGGCATCTACCTTGCCATATAAAGTTGTAGCCATGGCTCCTATTTCTTTAGATATTTGATATGCCATGGCCATAAATACAAGCTTAGCATTTTCATCTCCATTTTTAGCTCTTTCTTCTGCTTCTTTTGCATCATTAGTTCCTAGGTAGGCTGTAAGTCCACCTCTTCCCTTGATTTTTGTCTTTATTTCATTATATGTGTATTTTCCTGAATAACACATCTTTACAAGCTCTCCTACTGGTAGCTGACCTGTTCTTTCAGGTGAAAGTGGGCCCATTTCATTTGCATTATTTACATCTATCGTACGTCCCCTTTTTAAAGGTGCAACAGATATCCCTCCACCAAGATGGGCAATTATTAAGTTTATGTCCTTAAGATTTCTATTATTTTCACGGGCATATCTATGAGATACTGCCTTTATATTTAATGCATGTAGCTGAGACTTCCTCTGTATGTCTGGCATTCCCGATATTCTAGCTATATCATCCATCTCATCTACTGCTACAGGATCAACTATAAAAGCTTTAATGCCTTCATTATCTGCAATTCCTTTTGCAAGAATGGCACCGAGATTTGAAGCATGTTCTCCCCCAACACAGTCTTTTAAATCCTTAATCATTACATCCGTAACTAAATAGGTGCCAGCAGGAATAGGTCTTAGCATACCACCACGTCCTACAGTGGCTTTTAAAGTAGAAGTGCTTATTCCAACTTCTTTTAACCATTCAACTATTAGGTTTAAACGATAATCATATTGGTCTATAATATTATGGTATTTATCAAGTTCAGTCCTTGGATGTTCAATTTTATTAGTGAAAACCTTTTCCTTTCCGTCATACAAAGCTACCTTTGTACTTGTTGAACCAGGATTAATTGCTAAAATGTATTTTCTCAACACCCTTTCCCCCTTTAAATCTTACAGTATAATAGGAGCAGATTTATTTAAAATTAGTCCCGCTCCTACTATAATAACTTTATTTAATGTATGCTTGCAAGTTTATTAAAAAATAGTTAAATTTCATCTTGATCTTGAATGGTCACCTGAATAGCTTCAGGAACTATTTGAATAAGTTCTATATCCTCATGCAGTATAACTTTTATATTTACATCGTGGTTTCCTGCTTCTAGTCCTGATAAATCACAATAGAATGTAACATCTCTATCCGTTAGTGCTTCTACTTTGCTCTCTGTTCCTCTAATAGTGATTGTTATTGTTTCAGGAAGGCTATCTTTGTCTATAACATGGTTAGTATCTAGATTAATGAAGGTTAACTTGCTTGTATCCAGTTCAACATCCTTTTCAATTATTTTTTCTACATTTATCTTTGCCATTGGGCTTAGATCAACATCCATTAGCTCCACACCCTCTGGCAACACAATATTTACTGGAACTTCCTTTGTTTTACTTATGAGCTCTACATCTAATGTATCTGTTTCAAGGAATTCAATATCCTTAATTATTTCCTTTCTTCCTTTTATGAAAACACTAGTAGGATTCATCTGAATATCTGTAATACTATACCCCTCTAACGGAGTGCCTTTAATCCTTGGATTAATAGGTACAGACTTAGTGCCTAAGATTGGCATAGTTATCTCCACAGTACTTGGTTCTTTTGTTATGTTTCTAACCTCTTCCTCTTTGTCATTTAATACTCTGACAGGTCGACTAGTTTTTATGTCCGAATTTACATTAGTTAGGTCTAGAATGGTTACTACTTTGTCTACTGAATTAACCCAGGTTCGTGGCCCTTTAATCAACACAGTACTAGGTCTTACATCCACATCCCCTGGAGTATGGCCTTCTTCAGTTTTACCTGTAGTTCTTAAGGATATTTTAAATTCCTTAGTTATTATACTATCTAGCTTTAGTTGTATATACTGAGGGCTCACAGACTCTACTGTCACATTTTCAGGAACTTTTACTTCAACAGGTACTCTACTCATTCCTTCCGGATATCCATATAAATCAGCCTGTACTATGATATCATTAGGATTTATAGTTTTTATGTCACTTCTTCTACCTGCTAATTTCACAGTTACTTTAGCTTCTTTTGGCTCCATTAACTCTAACTCTGCCTCAGACAAGTAATTTTGATTTAAATACGTTACCTTAATATTAGAAAAAGGCTGAGTGGTTCGTGGGTTAACTTCATTCATTACATAAGTCCACATAAAAAAAGCTATTAATAATGAAAGAATTTTTATTGTAATATTGTTTTTCTTCGCCTTATTCATTTCTATTCCTCCATTTAGTCAGCAGATTTGGCTTTGGAGTCTTAGGTTTATACATATTAACTAATATTTCTTTTAATGCTTTTATATCTAAATATCTAGTCAATATCCCATTTTCAGCTACTGAAATTATTCCTGTTTCTTCAGATACTATTATGGCAATACTATCTGATCTTTCAGTTATGCCTAGTGCTGCTCTGTGTCTAGTTCCTATTTCTTTACTTAAGTTCATATTGTCTGTTAAGGGTAAAAAACATCCTGCCGCTTTAACTGTATCTTCTCTTATAATAACTGCTCCGTCATGTAGAGGTGTGTTTGGTATAAAAATATTAATTAAAAGTCCGCTTGATACCTTACCATGAATTCTTGTACCAGTGTCAACAACTTCATTCAACCCTGTTTCTCTTTCAAATACTATTAAAGCACCTATTTTTTGTCTAGAAAGAGATGCTACAGCTTCTACTATCTCATCAGATATCATATCTAGCTCTTCGCTTTTAACCTCAATTAACGATTTTGTAAAAAACCTAGTCCTACCTAATACCTCAAGTGCTCTTCTTAGCTCTGGCTGGAAAACAATTAATAAAGCTATAACCCCTACTGTCATGGTATTCTCAAGTATCCAGAATACAGTATATAGCTCTAATACTTCACTTATCTTTGTAGCTACGAATAATAACACAATACCCTTTATAAGCTGCTCTGCTCTAGTTTCTCTAATGAGCATAAATATCTTATAAAATGCATATGCAACTATTAAAATATCTATAGCATCTCTAAGCCTTATATTGTAAAATAAATTGGCAAAATCTTGCATTTTCACACCTCTAAAATAATATTTAAACAGTTAGTCCTAATAATAATTATATAATAAGTGAATTCTTATTTAAATAGTGTTTGAATACTAGTATAAGAAATTTATATAAAACTCGCATATTATTAGATTGAGCTCGATATAAAATTCTTCGACAAAAATATTTCATCAATATTCTATATTTATCAATATTCTACATTTATCTACTTTTCCCTTTTTTATAGTATGCAATTTTTAGTGTTTCAAGGGTTAATATTTCATATTTTTATCCGAATCAATACTATTTAACTAACCCATATAAGCTATAACTTCTATTCTCTTAAGTCCAAATCTGAGTTTATCTACCAATGTGCTCTTGTAGTCTTCAAATATGGGGCATCATGAGCATTATCCTAGCTACAAAGTACTGGTCCATCCAGGCCGATTTTTGTGATAATAATTTTGGTTTTGCTGCTAAATGAACTGCTGCGAAACAGATATAGCGTTGAGGAAATCGGGTTAGGTCATAAAAAACCAGAGAATTTATTATCTCTGGTCCATTAATTCAATCGTATTATTATATGATTCTTCAAGTCTGCTAAGAACTTCTTTGCTAAATTTATCATTTTCTTGTTCCATATATTCTGATGTAGGAAGTACTACATGCTTATGAACGTCTAACTCCTTATATCTATAAACCCATGTAGGTACATAATCAACATCTTTTATAATAGTCTTTCCTAGCGAAAAATCTTTTTCTAAAGTAAGTCTAACTATGATTCCATCCTCTGTATATTTTCTGTTTCCAATATCAAGTGTTTCTCTCCTTTGGTTTGATATGAAATTACCCATGGAATAAATAATAAATTTATTTTCCCCATTGTACTCTCTAAGCTCTGACTTTTGGATGACATGAGGATGACTGCCTAATATTATATCTGCTCCCCATTCAATCATTTTATTAGCTAGTTCAATTTGATAACTAGATGGTTCTCTTTGATATTCATTGCCCCAGTGGATAACTACTATTGTTGTATCTACCTGAGCTAAATCAGCTTTTTCTATATCGCTCTTTATCTTTTCTTCATCTATGATATTTACCATGTAACTTAATTCCTCTGGCGTGAGTAATACTTCTAAACCATTACATCCATATGTATAAGACAGAATAGCAGCCTTAATGCCATTAATATCTTGTATAAGAATATCTTCAGTAGGCTCTTTATATGTACCTACATTTATAAGCCCATGTTTTCTTATATTATCTATTGTATTGATTATGCCAACCTTCCCCTTATCAATACTATGATTATTTGCTGTAGAAAGCACATTAAATCCAGCATTTTTAAGTGCTGTTATAGTTGATTCTGGTGAATTAAATGTAGGATATCCTTGATACTTATATCCCTCACCTGCAGTAACAGTTTCAAAATTTCCTATAGCTAAGTCAGCGCTCTCAAGATACTTTTTCACATGCTCAAAGGAATAATTGAAGTCATACTCTTTTATTTCAGGATTATAGGCTCCCTGTATCTGAGAAGAATGAAACATAATATCTCCAGCTGCAGCAATTGTAATCTCTATATTAGCGGGACTTTCCTCTTCCTTCTCTTCTGGAACTATAATATCATCTGCACTTCCATCTATTCCTGTGCTACTGTCAACTCCTTCTATATTATTTTCATTTGCTATACTAGGCTTCAGCTTATCTAGAACATAACCTGCGGATAATAAGGAAGTAAAAAATAATAAGATAATTATGCCTAGAGTTATTCTTTTTTTGTTCATCAAATCATTCTCCTTTTGGAAAAATATTGTTCTCTTTTCCATTTTATATTATTTCTCAGTATTTTTCCATAGCTCTCTAATATTATTCTTCCTTATCGTTATTTAATTTGTCAAACCTTGAATACGAATCAAATATATATGTGTTTAGCTTTTTCTGATTAGTTATCCATAAGTATACTGCATATATGGCAATAACTACTCCTACTTGTGGCACTCCTGCCATTAGAATGAAGTTAAAGGTTCCATGTAAAAGCATTGGCATATATAGAGATTTTCTATAATTTGCTCTTTCTCTCGCTTTATTTGTAGCAAACTTTGTTAATGATAGATAGTATCCCATTGTAACCCCAAAGATAGCATGAGCAGGAACAGATAACACTCCTCTATATAACCCTATATATGGATTGTAACTAAATCTAAATACTACATACATTATGTTTTCTACTGTTGCAAAGCCTAAAGCTGAAAAAACAGCATACACTATTCCGTCTAGCTTTTCATCAAAATATTTGTTTTTACACATTAGTTTGACTACTACAAGTCTTTTAAAGTATTCCTCTGTAAAACCTGCCACTATGTAAGCAGTATAGGCTGCACCTAATAATCCTGTAAAAACATTGAACATAGAAAGAAACCTCTCAACTACTATAACCGGGATAACTGACAAGGCTCCAAAAATAAATGTTTTAAACAAAAGAGATATGGGCTCCCTATCATATCTATCACTTAAATATACTGCAACAGCTATTGAAACAGCTGGAATTACTGCAATAATAAATAGTCTTGTATTCAATTTGCTCATCCTTTCATAGTTAATATGATTATTATTTGATATAGAGATGATATTAATTCAGATAATTTGCTTAGTATCCAATAGCTTTTTAACTTAGTAGTACTCCAACATAACTGAAAGTGACAAAAACTTAAATTGTATAAAAGCAATACTATGATATAATTTATATGTAAAATTTAACAAAGTCATCTAAATAAACTTTGTTTTAATAATGGCAGAGTAAATAATATGCGTAAAGTGTCAAAGGATGGAACGTCGCCTTTGAACGAAAAGCAAATGCTTGCGACATATTATTGCGTTCGCTGTCAAAATCAGTAATATCTTCTTTCTGGTTTGGCAGTCTGTCATATCATCTATGAAAGGAGGTTTTTTTATGAAAAAAATTAATACTAGTACTATTGTTATCTCTGGATTTCTCATTGCTCTAAATGTAGTACTATCTAGGATTATTACTATACCAGGAATTATTAACTTTGGTGGTTTTCCAATTATATTCGGCGGTATAGTACTTGGACCTATTGTTGGTGGTATAGTAGGAGCAGTAGGTGATGTAGTTAGCTTCATAGTAAGACCAACAGGTACATTTATGCCACATTTTGTTTTAACGTCTGCGCTTACTGGAGTTATACCAGGTCTACTAGTGAAGGTTTTGAAAAATGATACAGCTAATCCAAAACTTTGGAAGATATTCATATCTATCCTTGTTGGACAAGTTATAACAAGTGTTCTTTTGGTTCCATATTTTAGGCAAGTACTATTCGGACATCCTTTTATAGCTACTATGTTAAATGCAGCAAGAAAACAAGCAGTTAATGTACCTTTATATTCTATAATACTGAAAATACTAGTACAATCCTTGCATAAAGCAGGAGCTCTCAGAACATCTCATAGGTGTTGATTCTTAATAGTTATATTAGTGTAAGCTAACTATAAGGGAGTATCATATCCTATTTTTTACGTAGGTATTGATACTCCCTTAATAAGTGTGAAACCATACCAATAAGTACAGTCTTACATTTGTTGGTTAAGAATTGAGGTTATCTCATTGGAGGTCTCAACTACATCTTCAATTTTTTGCTTTAAAGTATCTAGCTTCCTCCCTATATCAACATCCTTAACTCTTCCGTTATTATCATCTGTCATCAACAAATCTATACTGTTTACATGCTCTAGAATATGCTGATGTTCCTTTTCTATCATATTTAACTGATTGATAATTTCTTGTATGGTTCTATTATCTTCCACAAAATCACCTTCCATAAGCTTTTTGTTAGTATTTGCTTTTATGGATCATAATATTCTTATAAGTAACTTCACTTCGTCATGAGCTTAATTCTACCCATTTAGCTAA
The DNA here is from genome assembly GCF_900095305.1 of Proteiniborus sp. DW1. Taxonomy (NCBI): domain Bacteria; kingdom Bacillati; phylum Bacillota; class Clostridia; order Eubacteriales; genus Proteiniborus; species Proteiniborus sp. DW1. Next base: position 25,761 of record NZ_FMDO01000045.1, read on the forward strand.
CAAATTGTCATATTTTTTTGATAAGCCTTCTTTTTCAATATAAAGTTCATTTAGCTTTTCATGGTCGTAAGCCACCTTTTCCATTTGAATATTTATCTGAGAAATATAGTTTTCGAGTTCCTCCATTTCTTCCTCAAGATTTGATATTTCCTTTCTTCTTTTTACTTCTTCAGCTTCTGAATTAATTTTGTTATTGCCTTTTAGTTTCTTTTCTACTGATTTTATTTTTGGAGCTTCATTTTTATGAGCTTCTAAAGTAGCTTTAATTTCTACTTTTTTCTCTTTGTAATAGTTGTAGTCTCCTAAATATTCAGTTAGTCTTTTATTATCTAATTCTACTATTCTTTCTGCAAGCTTGTTTATAAAGTATCTATCGTGTGAAATGAAGATTATAGTCCCATCAAAATTCTCTAAGGCCTTTTCTAACATCTCCCTAGAATCAATATCTAAATGATTAGTAGGCTCATCAAGTATAAGGAGATTATTTTTTTCTTGCATCATAATACACAGTCTAAGCCTGCTTTTTTCTCCTCCAGAAAGGTTTTTTACTTTTTTATATACATCATCTCCATAAAATAAAAATCCTGCTAAAATTCTTCTTCCCTCTCCTTCAGGCACCATAAAATAATCATTGATTGTCTCTAATACTGTCTTTTCTTCGTCTTCAAATAAGATCTCCTGCTCTAAATATCCTATCCTAACCCTAGAACCTATGGTAATTTCTCCTGAATCTTGAGTATACTTGTTGAGTAAAAGTTTTATCAGTGTGGATTTGCCACAACCATTCTTGCCTAATATACATAATTTTTCTTTGTATCTAACGCTTAAGTCTAGATTCTCTATTATGCCATTGTCTCCAAAGGATTTATAAAGTCCCTTTATGGATATTACTTCATTAGCAGACCTATCTCCACGAGTAAAATTAACTTTAATTTTTGGTTGATCCAAGATTGGCTTTTCAACCTTATCCATTCTTTTAATTCGCTTTTCCATATTTGCTGCTTTTTTAAACATAGGTTGTTCTCCTGCTATAGCTCCCCATTGTCTAAATCTCTTTATTGCTTCTTCCATTTCTTTTATCTTTTTCTGCTGTGTTTTGTAGGCTTCAAGCTGAAGATTTAGCATTTCTTCTTTTTGCTGAACATAAAGGCTATAGTTACCAGCATAAGTTCTTGACTTTTTAGCCTCTATTTCAACTATTTTAGTTGCTATATTATCTAAAAAATACCTATCATGAGATATGACTAAAACTGAGCCTTTATATTCTTTAATAAATTCCTCTAGCCATTCAATAGACTCTAAATCAAGATGATTTGATGGTTCATCTAAAAGAAGTATATCTGGATTTTGTAGTAGCATCATCCCTAGCATCACTGTAGTCTTCTCCCCACCACTTAAATCACTGAAGCTTCTTTCTAGCATAGTATTTGTTAACTTGAGACCTACACATATCCTATTTAGTTTTTCTTCAGTTTCATATCCTCCTATGTGTTCATAAGTAAGCTGCAACTCTCCATAGACTTTCATTACCTTCTCTAATTTATGTTCACTGCAATCCGCCATCTTCTCTTCAAGCTGACGCATTTCAAATTTAATCTGATTTTGCTTTTCAAATGCTATATTAAGTACATCTATAACCTTATATTCCTTAGGATAATCAGGCATCTGAGCCAAATAACCTACGGTGGCATTTTTTCTTATGGACAACACACCACCATCACTATTCTCTATACCTGCAATGATTTTAAGTATAGTAGTTTTTCCAGTCCCATTTTTTCCTATTAGTCCTATTCTATCACCAGTGTGAACTTCAAATGTAATTTCTTCTAATACTTTATTTGCTCCATAATATTTACTTATTCCATTTAAACTAATGTCTATCATTTTACTCCTCCTTAATCAAAAATAAGCCTAGACAAGTAAATCTTTGCCTAGGCTTTGGAGTAAAAAATATATAAATTTGGTGTACGCGCATTTGACCTACCATCGATTTTCCAATAAAAGCATTCGACAAATCGGGTTAGATCATAAAAAGCCTAGGCAAGTAAATCCTTACCTAGGCATATTATACAAAACAATATGTTTTTGGTTTTAAAGACGATTTACTTGCATTTGGTTGACATAATATTTAATTTTAGACACACTACCCCCTTGGTTTAGAATATTTGCTGTTAATATCAATGGTAATCTGTCTAAAGCAATGCCAACTAAATTCAAGTTTCTCATCTTTACACCTCCAAACATTTATTTTCTTTATTTTATCATATGGTTATTATTTTGGCAATAAGTAATTTCTGCAACCCCTCATGGCAAATTTATTTATCTGACTACCTTTCATTAATTTGGTAGACTTATATATGTACTATTCAAATACTCTAAATTTATCATTTGTTGCATTACAGATAGGACATCTGTCTACCATTTCTCCTTCTGCTGCATATCCACATACTTCACATACATGTATATTTGTGAACTCCGCATCTTTTCCTGCATCTGTATATTCTTTTGCCCTTAGGTATAGGTCAGCATGTGTTTTTTCTGCTTCTATTATACTCTTCATTAGGTTTGCTGCTGCTTTTTCTTCTTGTGCTTCTGCCACAGCTACATATGCTGGATACATCTGATTGACTTCGAAAAGCTCCCCATCAGCTGCTCCTTGAAGGTTTTCTGATGTAGTTCCTATTCCAAAACCTGCCCCAGAAGCAACTAAAAAGTCGCCTTTTACATCTTTAAGCAACCTAAAGTGTCCCTTTGCATGTATTTCTTCTGCATAGGATATGGCGCTAAAAAGCTTAGCTACAGTTGGAAAGCCATCTTTTAAAGCCTTGTCTCCCCAAGCCTTATATCTCATGTGAGCCTGGCTCTCTCCTCCAAAAGCTGATCTTAAGTTTTGAGCTGTCATATCGTTCATAAAAAAACCCCCTTATTATTTTTAAATT
>NZ_FMDO01000046.1 GCF_900095305.1 Proteiniborus sp. DW1
CCTTTAATAGAACTAGAGTAGAATGTAAATATAAATTATTTGTTAATAATAGTATAACATTCTAACCTTTAATAGAACTAGAGTAGAATGTAAATTTTGCTTCATACAATGAAAAAGAAGTATCCAAAAGTCACCTTTAATAGAACTAGAGTAGAATGTAAATGTATTATTTCAAGAAGTAACAAAGTAATTAAGGAAGCCTTTAATAGAACTAGAGTAGAATGTAAATTTGTTAAGTCAACGCCTGTTAAGTCAAGCATTGGAGCCTTTAATAGAACTAGAGTAGAATGTAAATTTACTTGTATTAGTAGCTTTAATAACTATAAGTTTCCTTTAATAGAACTAGAGTAGAATGTAAATTCACCTGGAACCCCTTCTGTCATAGTAGTAGCATTACCTTTAATAGAACTAGAGTAGAATGTAAATTTAGATAGTGAAAAGGTTGAAATTTGGGTTGATGATACCTTTAATAGAACTAGAGTAGAATGTAAATATGCATCATAATTCCCCCTGTTCTCTTATTAGTTGACAACCTTTAATAGAACTAGAGTAGAATGTAAATATACTGAATAGAAAGATAGAACAAGAAAAATCACATCCTTTAATAGAACTAGAGTAGAATGTAAATATGATTTATACAAACGGTCATCTTAAAATCCTTGGTACCTTTAATAGAACTAGAGTAGAATGTAAATCTAAGACGGAAGGTTTTTGGGATAATTTAATTAAAGCCTTTAATAGAACTAGAGTAGAATGTAAATAAGAAGGTTGAAGAGGGCGATGATCCATTGCTTAAAGCCTTTAATAGAACTAGAGTAGAATGTAAATTTTGACAAAACGGTTACTAGAGAGATTGACAGCATTGCCTTTAATAGAACTAGAGTAGAATGTAAATA
>NZ_FMDO01000047.1 GCF_900095305.1 Proteiniborus sp. DW1
AATATATGGACGAGTTTAAATTATAGCTTAACACAAACCTTTAATAGAACTAGAGTAGAATGTAAATTAATTAGTTCTCACCAAATCCTGATGAACTATTATGTCCTTTAATAGAACTAGAGTAGAATGTAAATTCAGAATAGACAGAGGTTTTGTCTTTTAGCACGCACCTTTAATAGAACTAGAGTAGAATGTAAATATAAATGCATTTGCTGAATTAGTTTTTATATTTTCACCTTTAATAGAACTAGAGTAGAATGTAAATTAACAAAAGTGGTACAGAGCAATTTAAGGCAGTTACACCCTTTAATAGAACTAGAGTAGAATGTAAATTTTTTCCTTTTTGTAGTTTTTTGATCCTGTTAGTTCCCTTTAATAGAACTAGAGTAGAATGTAAATTTAAAGCTTATTCTTTCATTTTCATCTAGCAACTGAACCTTTAATAGAACTAGAGTAGAATGTAAATGTATTTCTGCAAGTGTTCGCCTCATGCGCAACTTTTCCTTTAATAGAACTAGAGTAGAATGTAAATTGACGACATTCGTTCTAAACTTTATGGATTATTATACCTTTAATAGAACTAGAGTAGAATGTAAATGATAATAAATTTGCTAATACTCTCAAAAAGATGGACCTTTAATAGAACTAGAGTAGAATGTAAATGAAAACAAAGGCAAAATCAGGACAATATTTGCTATTGCCTTTAATAGAACTAGAGTAGAATGTAAATTTTTGAAGACTTAAAGCAGGAATAAAATCCTGCTATACCTTTAATAGAACTAGAGTAGAATGTAAATACTGTTACAACTTCTATATCCTTATATTTTGCATAGCCTTTAATAGAACTAGAGTAGAATGTAAATTCTATAGAGTATCTAATACTTATTAGGTATTCTATAGCCTTTAATAGAACTAGAGTAGAATGTAAATAAAAAATTAAGTCAAGAGGTTATGGATGCGTTAAAACCTTTAATAGAACTAGAGTAGAATGTAAATTTGTTTTGCTTGTGAGAAATAGAAAGTTTGACATTCCCTTTAATAGAACTAGAGTAGAATGTAAATCCTAACCACCCTGAAAGTTATCGCAGGGTTACTATCCCTTTAATAGAACTAGAGTAGAATGTAAATAGAGGAGATTATTGACGGTAAGCAGACTATAACTTCCTTTAATAGAACTAGAGTAGAATGTAAATAAATACGAAGCTACCATCAAGCTTAAATCTATTAGCCTTTAATAGAACTAGAGTAGAATGTAAATGCTGATGATGAAAGCTGGGAAGAAAAGATTGAAGCCCCTTTAATAGAACTAGAGTAGAATGTAAATTTAAATAAAGAAACAATGAAATTAGAAGAAACAGACCCTTTAATAGAACTAGAGTAGAATGTAAATTGAGTTCCTGTTTCTTTTTACTAGTTGACTTTGGTACCTTTAATAGAACTAGAGTAGAATGTAAATCAACTTTCCCCATTCGCTCCCCTGTCTCTTGATAGTCCCTTTAATAGAACTAGAGTAGAATGTAAATGTTTCTATATTCACTATTACATCTGTAAAAGATGT